>CAYTHL010000001.1:0-85552 GCA_964437615.1 uncultured Lachnospiraceae bacterium
AATTATTAAAAGACATTTGGGATCAAACAACAGAAAGAGATTGGTTGCAATAGCGACATAGTATTATATTATTAAAGGCTATCTTGTTAGATAGTCTTAGTTTGTAGACAAATAAGTTTACAGGCTGATATCTCTATATAAAATATAAAGAGAGATAGGTGCGTTTAAGTTTTTTAGTCAGATAAATTTTTTTCTTCTTCGGCATCTGCTGACCTTTCAACAAAGTCTAAATGTCTTTGAAAGAAAAATTCGCTTGCATAAATCCTTTCAGTTTTTGGGTCATATGTTGTTATACCTTTTTCTTTAAGATATGCTTCCATTGGTTTTGCAACTTTTGCCTCATCAAATATTTTAAGCATTTTAGGCTGATCAACTTTTGCAAACCATTCATCCAACGCTTTCAAATCAGTTCCTATAGGCATTGGACCCGGGTTTTTAACATATTTAGGATTTGGGACTTCGCTATAACACCCACAATTTATAAGAAATTGTTCTCTCGTTATATAGAAGGGTGATTGCACATCTTGTGGTTTGAAATAACTGATTGCCTTTTCAAACATCTCTGCAATATCTTGTTCTGGCAAGTTTTCGGTTTTAAAATCTATGCCAAAGCAATTTCTATATTGGCTGAAAATAAAATTTTGGGGGTGTTCTTTTCTAATCTCATCAAATATAGCTTGATTTTCATCAGAAAGTTTTTCAAGCAAAATATAAGAATGCCCGCCATCATTTCTATCACTGCACATGAAAGTAAAAATGTTCATTGACCACAATTTTTTGCATGCGGCTTGCAACTCTGGGATGATATATTCTTCTGGATTTTGCAAAACCTCTTCCATTCCAACATAAGAGTAGTGATATTTTGTTGATAGGTCAGCAGGCTTTTTTTGCATAGCCTTTTCTTCTGCGTCTTTGACTTTTTTTAATATTTTATCTTCTTCGCCAACTAAGATAATTGGTTTTTTATATGGATTTTGTTTTGGCATACTTATTTACTATTATTTTTCATCTTTCTTATTATTTTTTTTATTCTTTTTTTCTTTTAGGCTTTTTTCATATTTTGTCAAGGTTTTTGAAATTTTCGCAAGTCCACCTGTTTCTTCCTCTTTACGCTCTTTCTCAACACGCTTTGGCAAACCGCTTCCCATGATTGGCATCACAACATTATCCGTTCGCTGACGAACTTCCATTTGTGCGAAAGGAACTGAAATGTTGTTGCGTTTAAATTCATTATATACATTTTCTACCACATAATAATAGACATCCCAATAGTCCTCGTTGTCACACCAACAATTTGAGAAGAAATCAATACTGCTCGCGTTCAAAACTTTCAATCGGCAAAATGGTGCGGGGTCAAGATAGATCTTTCCGTTGCTTTTCATAACGTCCGTTACAATCTTTTTGACCGTTTCCACATCGCTTTCATATGCCACACTGAATGTGAAATCCACTCTTCGTTTTGGGAACGCCCCCAAATTTGTCACTTCGTTGTTGATAAGTGATGAATTTGGCATGGTTACACGCCTATTGTCCACGGTGACAAGGGTTGTGAAAAGGAAGTTTATGTTAGTGATGCTCCCCTCAACACCGCCAGTTATGATGTAGTCACCTTTCTTGAAAATGTGGCTTGAAATTATGATAATCCCGTTTGCAACATTGGCAATTGCCTCTTCCAAAGCCATGCCAACCGCCAAAATGATTGCACTGCACGCGGTGAGAATTCCTGTGACCTCCACACCCAATTGCGACAAGAGCATTAAAATTAACACAAGCCATAAACAAAACTTGACAATCGCACACAAAAACTGCTGTGCAATCTTTTCCATTTTTGTTCGAGCCAAAAGTTTGCGTAAAATAGCCATCAAAATTTTGATGACAAAAATTCCAATAATCAAAATGGCAAAAAACCAAACAATGTTCCAAACATTTGTCTTAAAATAATCACAAATGTTTGTCCAAATCCCTGCCCAATCCATAAAACACCTCTATTCGTAATTTACCTTAAACACTCTTCCAATGTCAAACAAATTCGACATATTCCGCAAAAAACTTTGCGGTTGTTGTTTCCTTAACATCAATCGCATTTGGAATAGGGGAAACATAGGTAGAACAACCAATCCCAACCGGCACAGCTCAAATTCTTCCACCTTTTGCATAAAAGCCTTCGTTTACAAGCCCTGCAATGTAAGAAAGAATGTAAAAGTTAGTTTTTGCCTAAATAACATCTTTATATATAATAAACTTCTATTGCTAGCTCACTTGGCTTGTTTATCTGCATCAAAACTTTTTGTAAATTACATTTACAGAATAGGGTTTGTTTAAAGCCCTATTTTATTATTTGAGATAAATTGTGCAAAATAGGTAGGGTGGCATATGTCTATATGTTTAAATTTGATTGACAATGCAAAAAGAATGAGTATATAATTATTTGGTAAAAGTAAAGAGAGTGTGGGGCTGGCGGCAGCTTTGGCGCAGCCAAAGCTGCGTGCCTGCGGCGGTCGCATCTTGTGCTGTGCTATTTCTGGCGCTTGTTTATGCATTGTTGCATTTGCGTTAGCATGCACTCGTTTCGCCGCAGGCTTGCGCCGCCCAGCGGGCGGCGCCGCCAGCCCCCGTTTGCAAAATAACCGCCAATTATCAAAATTTTGGAGAAGAATATGGAATTTATCGAAAAAATGACTTTTAAAGACATTCCGGTAACCGGCAAAAAAGTGCTTGTTAGGGTTGATTACAATGTTCCTATGGACGACAGTGGCAACATAACCGACGACACCCGAATTAGAGCCACACTGCCAACTCTAAGCTATTTAATCAAGCAAAAAGCGCGCATAATACTTTGCTCACATTTGGGCAGGCCAAACGGCGTTGTCACCCCCGGCTTAAGCTTAGCGCCTATTGCCAAAAGGCTATCCACAATTTTAGAAATGCCAGTAAAAATGGCAACTGATGCAGTGGGTGAAAGCGCAAAAAAATTGGCATCAGAGCTAAAAGACGGCGAAATTATGATGCTAGAAAATATTAGGTTTTACCCCGAAGAAGAAAAGAATGACGACCACTTTGCAAGAGAACTTGCTAGCCTTGCCGACATTTTTGTAAACGACGCCTTTGGTACAGCACATCGGGCGCACGCTTCCACCGCCGGTGTGGCATGTTATTTGCCGGCAGTTGCAGGCTTTTTAATGGGCAGCGAGATTATGGCGCTTGGCGGATATGTCCAAAACGCCGAAATGCCATTCGTTTTAATTTTAGGCGGTGCAAAAGTCAGTGACAAAATTGGCGTTATTACAAATTTGCTAAACAAGGCAAGCGTGCTGCTAATTGGCGGCGCTATGGCAAACACGTTTATTGCAGCTAAGGGAGGCAAACTAGGTTTTAGTCGTTACGAAAAGGACAAAATAGAAGTCGCCAAGCAAATCTTGGAAAGCGCCGAAGCCCAAAATGTAAAGGTTATTCTGCCGGTAGACGTTGTGGCTAGCACCGAGTTTAGCGAAAACGCAAAGTGCAAAACCATGAGCGCAGACAATGTAGAAGACGGCTGGCAAGCTATGGATATAGGCAAAAAGACTTGCAAGTTGTTTATTAAAGAGATTAAGCGTGCAAAAACTGTCGTGTGGAACGGCCCGATGGGTGTGTTTGAATTCAAAAAATATCAAAACGGAACAAAAGCCGTAGCAAAAGCCGTTGCAAAGAGCGACTGCATTAGCATAATAGGCGGCGGCGACAGTGCCGCAGCTATACAAGAGCTTGGGCTTGCAGACAAAATAACCCACATTTCAACAGGGGGCGGTGCAGCCTTAAAGTTTTTAGAGGGCGCAGTTTTGCCGGGCGTTGAAATGCTACTAGACAAAAAAGAAACAGTAAAATAATTGCAAAATTTTGCAGAATTTGCAGGTAAAATTAAGTAAATTTGCAAAATTTAGTCAAATTAGTTGCCATATGAAGCATATATCTACCCAAAAACTGCAATAATTAATAAATATATAGTTAAAATTAGCCCAAAAATGGCTAAAAGGGGAGTTATGAAAGTTGACGGAACAAAAGTTTTAATAATTATGGACGGCGTGGGCAGACCGCTAGACCCAAAAATTAGCGGCGTAACCAAGGAAAATACCAAGTTTTTGCAAAAACTGGCAAAAGATTATCCAACTGGGCTTTTAAACGCAAGCGAAGAAAGTGTAGGTTTGCCAATGGGTCAAACTGGTACAAGCGACATTGGCCACTTAACCATAGGCACAGGCAGAGTTAATTTTCAGCCGCTGGTTCGCATAAATAGGGCAATTAAGAGTGGAGAATTTGATAAAAACCCCGCAATTTTAGCTGCAATAGAAAACGCAAAAAAGAACAACAAGGCTTTGCATCTGCTAGGCATTCCAACAGACGGCGGCGTGCATAGCCACATAGACCATTTGTTGCACCTTATAGAACTTTGCGCAAAGCACAAACTAAAAAAGGTATATATTCACTTTTTTGCTGACGGTCGTGATGCACCACAAAAATCTGCACAAAAGTATTATGATATTATAGAGAACAAGATTGATGAATGCGGCTGTGGCGAAATTGTGAACGTCATTGGCAGATTTTACGCCCTAGACCGAGATAAAAACTGGGATAGAGTTGAAGTTGCCTACAAAATGATGACCGACGGCGCTGGTAGAGCATGTACAAGTTTGCCACAGGCCATAGCCCAAGAATACGAGCAAGGCAGAACGGACGAGTTTTTGCTTCCGTTGGTTAAAGTGGACAAGTTTGGCAAGCCAGTTGCAACTATAAAAAGCGGGGACAGCGTAATTATCTACAACTATCGTGCCGACCGTGAGCGGCAACTTGCTTATGTGCTTAGCGACAGCTGCACTCTAGATTTTGCCAAAAAGTTGGGGCTAACTTTAGTTTGCATGTGCAATTATAATGAGAACTTAAAAGGCGTGCTGGTTGCTTTTGACAACATAGAAATAAAAAATATTTTAACCGAAGTGTTGTCGGATAGGGGCTACACCCAGCTTAAGGTTGCCGAAACAGAAAAATACGCCTATGTAACTTTTAGTTTTAATGCCGGTCGAAACGATCCTTACCCAAATGAAGACAGAAAGCTTATAGCCAGCCCTAAAATGCCGCTATACTCAGCTAAGCCAGAAATGAGCGCAAGAGAGGTTGCCGATGCTGCAATCGCCGGCATAAAAAGCGGCAAGTACGATTGCGTTGTTATAAACTTTGCCAATGGCGACATGGTTGGCCATAGCGGAGATAAAGCGGCGGCAAAAATTGCAGTAGGTGTGGTAGATGAGTGCGTGCAGAAAGTCACCGAGGCCACCCTAGCTGTTGGCGGAGAACTAATTATTACTGCCGACCACGGCAATGCCGACATTATGGAATACCCAGACGGTAGCCCACACACCAGCCATACGCTAAACCTAGTTCCTGCGATTATAGTTGGCAAAAGATTTAAAAATGTTCACACAAAACTAGAGGGAACACTTGCAGACATTGCTCCAACCATGCTAAAACTTATGGGCGAGCAAATTCCGCCTGAAATGACTGGCAAACCATTAATTTAAACTTTTGCAATCATTTTAATGCCGTAAGTGTACAATTTTGCGAAATTTAGATATATTTTTACATTTTTAGCTAATTTTTTTGCAAATATAGTGCAAAATTGGGGCTAAGCAATAGTAAAAATGTTGCTAAAATGGGCTAATAGGGCAAAAGTGATTATTTGCCGCCATAATATTGACAAACACGCTTAGTAGTGGTAAAATAAATGCATGAATAATACAATTCTTAGCCTAATTAATTTTGTTGCGGCTCAAACTCAGCAAGAAAAAAACTTGACACTTTTGTATGTTTGCTTGTTTGTGCTGCTAATGGGCATGCTTGTTCTAGATACCTTTGCCATGAAAAAGTGGACGCCAAAAGGAGTGCATATTTTGCTTTATGTACTGCTGCTAGCATCTGTAATAGCGCTAATACTTCTGCTGGTTTATTCAAAAAATGGCTAAAAAAAAGTTGCCACAAATAAATTTATATGATATATTGCTTTTTAGGAGAATTTATGAACTACAATATTATAAAATACACATCGTTGCTTGCCGACAGCTCTAACACAGAAGTTGCACCTTGGATAGCTAGCAGCTTTCCAATAATCGAAATTATTATTGCCGTGCTGCTTACAATTTGCTCAATCTTTATGATTGTGGCTGTTGTTGCGCAAAAGGGCGAAAGTAACGGCGTTACCGGAGTAACTGGCCAAGCCGACACCTTTTACAACCGCAACAAGGGCGGCAGTTTGCAAGGTAAGCTTAAAAAATGGGTACTAGTCGATGCAATTATCATCTTGGTGCTAGCCATTGCCTTTTTAATTCTTTCCCGCATCTATCAAATAGTTTAACTAAACCACAAAAAACCGCCGGTGGCGGTTTTTTGCTTGCTCCAATTACGGGCTACTTTGCCTTTTTGGCACGGTGGGGCAAAAAAGCAACAAAAAAGCATCTGCCGGGTTGGGGAGATGCTTTTGGCGTTGTTAGTTAAGCTTTTTTTGTTGGGTTGTCTGAGTATTTGCCAAATAATTTTAGGCCGCGTATGCAAAGCTGAATTAGTAGCCAAATGCCAGCTAGTCCAACTAGGGCATACAAGATGCGGGTAAACACGCCAACACCAAATGCCCAAGTTAAGAAGTTCCAGCTAAACACGCCAACCAAAAACCAGTTTAAGCACCCAATTATTGCAATAACCAGCGCCACAATGTTTGCTATTACCATAAGTTTTTCTCCTTTAACTAATCTTAGCATGCCATATTGACTATAATTTATACATAATTTTAGTAGATTTTTGCCCGCCCGCCACAAATTGATGTCACAAAGCATGGTTCTTGGCGCTATTTTAATTGCCTTTTAGTTTATTATTTGATATAATTTACCCATAAAAAGGAGAAATATTTATGAAATTAGAGTGGGATTTATCTCAATTTTATGCAAGCCAAGCAGAATACGACGCCGCTTTTGCCGAGTACGAAAAACTCTGCGAGCAAGAACTGCTATTTAAAGGCAAACTTGGCACAAAGGACGGGCTGCTAGAATACTTTAAGTTTTCAGACAAAAAATCAAATATTTTTGAAAAGTTGTATGTTTTTAGCATGCTTTCTGAAGATTTGGACGCCTCTGACGCAAAAGTTATAGAGCAAAAAGCCAAACTTACAGCCTTAGAGCACAAGTATGATTTACTAACGCTGTTTGTTAGCCAAGAGCTTAAAAAAATACCGTCTAAAACGCTAATGGAATACAGCAAGTTGCCCGAATTTGCCAACTACAATTTGTTGCTAAAACACATGGCGCAAAACAAAAAACACATTTTGTCTGCGCCACAAGAAAAACTATTAACCGAGGTAGGTGATGCCATAGACACAAACAAGCTTTATAATACCTTAGATAGTGTTGAAATTAAGTACGGCAAGGTAAAGGACGAAGACGGCAAACTTGTTCAGATGACACATGGAAACCGCATTAAACTTTGCACTAGCCACATAAAAAGGGTGCGAAAATCTGCCTATAAGGCAAGCATGGAGCCATACAAAAAACTTAATCAAACCATTGCCGTAAACTATATTAGCCACCTAAAATGGAACAAAGTTTATGCCACCACCAGCAGATATAAAAATACGCTAGATATGTGTACAAAAAGCAGCTATTTGCCAGACAATCTTCCACGCAAAGTTGTTAAAAATATAAACGAATTTTTGCCGCTGGCGCACAGATATTATGCGTGGCGTAAAAAGTTTATGAAGCTTGATAAAATGGAAAATGTAGATTGCACATGCAATTTGTTTGACCAAAATGTCAGCCCAAAAATACCGCTAAAAGAGGGAATAGAACTTGTTCAAAAGGCGCTTGCGCCACTTGGCAAGGACTACACAGACATGCTAAAAACGGCCGTCAGCGAAAAGTGGATAGACGCCACCGAGCGGGAAAATAAGCGTAGCGGTGCTTACAGCATGGGAATTTATGCCATTCATCCGTTTATTTTAATGACTTATGACGAAACTCAAGACAGCGTAAGCACTCTTGCGCACGAATTTGGACATTCGATGCATTCCTATTATTCTAACAAAACACAGCCTTACGCAAAAGCCGATTACGATATATTTGTTGCCGAAATTGCAAGCACTGTCAACGAGGTTTTGCTTGCCAAATACAACATAGACCACGCCAAAACAGTCGAACAAAAAATTGACTGTCTTAGCGAACTGGTTAACCATTTTATTTCTACAGCGTATACACAATCTTTGTATACCGAATTTGAGCTATTTGTGCATGACACTGTAAATAACGAGCAGCCGCTAACCTACAAAATGCTCAACGATTTTTACTATAATGCAAGCAAAAAATACTTTGGCAGCGGGGTGCATGTTCTGCCAGAAATGCAGTATCATTGGAGCAGAATTCCGCATTTTTACAGTTGTTTTTATGTGTACAAATATACAACGGGCTTTATTGCGGCGTGCGCTATTGCCCAAAAACTGCTGCAAGACCCAAGCTACAAAGACGTATATAAAACCAAATTTTTGTCGGCAGGTTGCAGCAAAGAACCTTGCGACATACTAAAAGATGTAGGTGTGGACATTTTAAGCAAAGACACCTACGCCGCAGCCTTTTCGCTTATGGAAAGTTGCATAACCCAGCTAGAAAACCTAACCAAATAGCCAAAATAGTTTACACCGTCAGCGAGTTGCCGGCGGTTTTTTTCTTGCCCGCAAAATTGGTGTTTTTAACCATTGTATCGGCTGTAAGGTTGGTATTTTTAGTTTTTTCTTGCTCGCAAAATTGGCACCTTTAAACAAGTAGGGTATTGACAGCGTAGCAAAGTTGGGGTATAATTTGGTTATTAGAGGTGACAGCATGATTTTTAGCGTAGAAAAAGATATTTCGGCCTTTTGTGCAGCAGCAATGATAGACGGCAAAATTGAGGGCGTCAGCGCAACCGAAATTTACCAAGATATAGAAAATTTTGGCGTATGCGAATATATTGAGGAGCAGAATGGCGACATCGGTTTTATAGAAAGACTTCCTAGTAGCAGCGATAAATATATTTTAGTTAGTGGCGATAGAGAACTTTTAATGCTTGGCGCAACCGAAATTTTGCCCGATTGCAATTTTGAGGTTGTGAGGCAAAAGAACGGAGGATTGTTCTGCTATCCAACCTATCTGAAAAACGCCATAACTTTTCCGTTTGTGGCAGAACACATAAGCCAAACTCAGGCGGCGGCCATTATAAACCGCATAAATTATCGGCTTTATTTGTTGTACAACTACGACCTTTCCGACTACGCAGGCCGCAATACTTTGATAGAAGGTTTGGGGGCGGCCGATGTATTGTTTTTAAAGCCATCAGAGGGCGATGCCGGCCAAGCAGCCGAAAAAAGTATTAAGCTGCTTCAAAACATTTGCCAAGAAATTTGTCTGCTTGGCGGAGCACCAATACAAATGTTACAAACAAGTGGATTAGTTTCATATAAAGAGATAAAAGATTATCTAGTAAATAAGGCCATAGCCTATGAGGCAAATAGCTTACAATTTGAGCCAAGAGAATGGCTTATAAAAGCCAAGAGCAGCCATTCAGCAGACGTCGAAAAAGAGTAAACAAATATACAAAAAGAAGCCCAAATTTGGGCTTCTTTTTGTATGCTAGCTATATTTAGTTTAGTGCAACACAATAGCACTTAACCTTTGCGTTGCTGGTGTTTAAAATGCCTTGCTTGCAAATACAAATCCGGCCAGCGCATCGACAAAATGTTTAAAAGCAGTTGTATTATTGTATTGCTCCGCCAAAATAATAATTTATTTTCTTGGGTTGTTGATGTTTGCTTGGGCGGCTGCTAGGCGTGCAATAGGCACTCTAAATGGCGAGCAAGATACATAGGTTAGCCCCGCACGATGACAGAAGTCTATACTGCTTGGATCGCCGCCGTGTTCGCCGCAGATACCAAGTTTAATGTCTGGTCGGGTTTGCTTGCCAAGGGTTGCTGCCATTTTAACAAGTTTACCAACGCCCTCTTGGTCTAGTTTAGCAAATGGGTCGCTTTCAAATATCTTTTTAGAGTAGTATTCGTTTAAGAATTTGCCAGCGTCATCACGCGAGAAACCAAAGGTCATCTGAGTAAGGTCATTGGTGCCAAACGAGAAGAACTCGGCCTCTTTTGCAATTTCGTCTGCAAGTAGGGCAGCACGAGGAATTTCTATCATGGTGCCTACGTGGTACTTCATGTCTACGCCAGATTTAGCAATAAGTTTGTCGGCAGTGCTTGTAACAACATCTTTAACATATTTTAGTTCCTTAACTTCGCAAACTAGAGGTATCATAATTTCTGGAACAATATTGTAGCCTTTTTGTTTTTTAACGGCCAGTGCCGCCTCTATAACGGCTTGGGTCTGCATCTCTGCAATTTCTGGATATGTTACAGCCAAGCGGCAACCTCGATGACCCATCATTGGGTTAAACTCGTGCAAATCTTCTATTGTCTGCTTTAATTCTTTAAAACTTAGCCCCATATCTTTTGCCAATTCTTTTATATCTTTATCGTCATGAGGCACAAACTCGTGAAGTGGTGGGTCCAAAAATCTTATAGTAACAGGTAGCCCCTCCATTGCCTTGTACAAACCAATAAAGTCTTTTCGTTGCATAGGCAACAATTTTGCAAGCGCCTTTTTGCGTTGTTCTACTGTTTTAGAAACTATCATTTCACGCACAGCGGGAATTCTATCTGGGTCAAAGAACATGTGTTCTGTACGGCAAAGACCAATGCCCTCGGCACCAAACTTGTAGGCTTGCTGAGCGTCCTTTGGAGTATCTGCGTTTGTTCTTACCTTTAGCGCACGATATTTGTCTGCCCATTTCATAATTATGCCAAAGTTGCCAGAAAGGCTTGCAGGCACCGTCTT
The DNA here is from genome assembly GCA_964437615.1 of uncultured Lachnospiraceae bacterium. Classification (GTDB taxonomy): domain Bacteria; phylum Bacillota; class Clostridia; order Christensenellales; family UBA1242; genus RGIG4790. The sequence continues at coordinate 10,926 of CAYTHL010000001.1, forward strand.
AATTTCTTCGCCATAAACATTACCTGTGCTGCCGTCTAGACTAATGTAGTCGCCTTCGCAGAATTTGCGGTCGCCAACGGTAAAGAATTTTTCTTTCTCGTTAATTTTAATGTCGCCGCAGCCAGCTACGCAGGCTGTACCCATACCACGTGCAACAACGGCAGCATGGCTTGTCATGCCTCCGCGTACAGTTAGCACGCCCTCGCTTGCATGCATGCCCTCTATGTCTTCTGGGCTGGTTTCTAGCCTAACAAGAACCACCTTGTTGCCTTGCGCCTTTAGCTCGGTAGCGCGCTCGGCAGTAAATACCACCTTGCCACACGCAGAGCCCGGAGATGCTGGCAAACCAGTAGCAATAACTTTTGCCTTTTTAACTGCACTTGCGTCAAATTGAGGGTGTAGTAGGGCATCAAGTTGCTTAGGGTCTATTTTAAGCAGTGCTTCTTGCTCGGTTATCATGCCCTCGCTAACTAGGTCTACTGCAACTTTTAGTGCAGCCTGTGCAGTACGCTTGCCATTACGGGTTTGCAACATAAATAGTTTTCCACGCTCGATGGTAAATTCCATATCTTGCATGTCTTTATAATGGTTTTCTAGTGTTGTAGCAATTTGCTCAAACTGCTTGTAAAGTGCAGGGTTTTGAGTTTTTAGTGCGCTTATTGGTTGTGGGGTGCGCACGCCCGCAACAACGTCTTCGCCTTGGGCGTTCATAAGATATTCGCCATAAAGCTTCTTTTCGCCAGTAGATGGGTTGCGCGTAAATGCAACACCTGTGCCGCTATCTTCGCCCATATTGCCAAATACCATGGCCTGCACGTTAACGGCAGTTCCCCAACTAGACGGAATATCGTTCATGCGGCGGTAAACAATAGCGCGTGGATTTTCCCAGCTGCGGAATACGGCCTTAACAGCCTCTAAAAGCTGAGTTTTAGGGTCTTGAGGGAAGTCCGCCTTCATCTCTTTTTTGTAAAACGCCTTAAAAGTTTTGACAATTTCTTTTAGGTCGCTTGCGTCTAGCTCGGTGTCTAGTTTAACACCCTTTTTCTCTTTAATGTCGTCTAGAACACGCTCAAACTTAGCCTTGTCTAGCCCCATAACAACGTCAGAAAACATCTGAATAAATCTGCGGTAGCTGTCGTAAGCAAAACGCGGATTGTTTGTTTGTTTTGCTAGGCCTTCTACCGAAACATCATTTAACCCAAGGTTTAAAATGGTGTCCATCATGCCAGGCATCGAAGCTCTTGCGCCGCTTCGTACGCTAACCAAAAAAGGATTTTTGTTGTCCCCAAACTTTTTGCCATTTATTTTTTCTGCCTTGGCTAGGGCTTCCATAATTTGACCAACTATCTGGTCGTTGATTTTTTCGCCGTCTTCGTAATATTTAGTGCAGGCCTCGGTGCTTATGGTAAAGCCTTGCGGAACTGGCAGCCCAAGATTTGTCATCTCGGCTAGGTTTGCACCCTTGCCACCAAGTAGCTCGCGCATATTTGCGTTGCCTTCGCTAAACATATAAACGTATTTAGTTTTTGCCACAAATAACTCCTCCTATTTGTTAATTTAAGCGGATATATAATATACCTTTTTGCGGGTAATCGGCAAGTAAATTAATGTTATATTTGCTAATTTTTTGATTAAAATTTGCTCATTATGTGCAGTGCGGCAAGCAAAAATTATTTTTTTCCAAATTTTGACACAAAAAAACAATATATGCTAAAAATTTGCTTAGCCCAAAGGGCAGAAAAGTAGTAATGTAATGCATGCAAAAAGTAATCATGTTTGCTAGAAAAAGCGCATATAATAAAAAGTATTAATTTTTGGCTTTTGCCAATTTAAGGAGTAAATATGGAATCTAATACCTACACACAAAAGGTTGCGGGAGTGCTTTCTATTTGTCGTGGCATAAAAAATAATCCTAACGATCTAGATAGCACAAAAAAATTGTATTATAGCATAAAAGAGATAGAAAATATTGTAAATAACCTAACTCAGAGCCAAGCACAGCAGTATAAGTTAGAACTAACCGAGTCGGTAAGAAAAATGGAGCTAGCTGGGGCAAGCCCAAGCGACACCATACTAAACGCCTACAAAAGTGCAATAGCCTATTTGGAGTATTATAGAAATTGCCGAATTAACTACTATTTAAACGGCGAAAAGCCAAACGCAGATTTTTTGTTAGAAAACATTTTTAACGCTAGCGATTACGCCAGTCAATTTTTGGATGGCACATATTCTCAAGAGCAGTACTTTTATATAAAAAATATTCTTTTGGGGCTAGAGGCCGAAGCTATAAAAGACCACGCTATGAAAGTTGCTGGCGTAAACAGCTTAGTTTTGTATGGTTTTAACCCCGACATATTGTGCGAGAACCTTGTTAAAGAAAACTATGCCCAAATTGCCGTGCACGGGCCAATAAGCGAGGAGCAAAACGAAAGCTTTAATTATTACAAATTTAATATAAAGGATAGTAAAGGTCAAAGATACGGCACGCCGCTAGGCAAACCATACGACAATTATGCCTACGGAATATTTTTTGATAATTGCGTTAAAGCAACAATTTTGCAAGACTACTTTATAAACAACCTGCAACAAATTGCTAAAACTGGCAAACTAAAAGGATTTTTTTATACATTTACTGGTGACGAACTACAAACTTTTGTAAATAAAAATATTTCAAAATTTAAAGCAAACAAAAAGCAAATAGCCTCTGTACAAAACTCTAACCAAACAAGATTAGAAAAACTTATGTCTGGCTATGGCAGCTAACAAAAGGCTAATAAAAAAATAACTGCATGCAAATATTTTGGCATATATAATTAATAAAAATTCAGCAGAAAGTAAGTTATTAACCATAAAAACCCCCAGAAAAGTCTAGGGGTTTTGTGACCAAACAAGTGTAAATTTTTTCAAAAAAAATTTTTCAAAAAGTTGACAAAAATTTTTTAATTTGGTAATATGCTTTGGTCGACAGCGGGGAGCGTATAAAATCGATTTCGATTTTTATGCGCTCCCTATTTTTGTGCAAAAAAAGGAGAGATTATGGAACAAAAAACTGAAACTCAGGCTGAAAATAAAAACTTTTATTTAACTCAAACGCCGATAAAAAAGCTATTACTTAAATTTGCAATTCCTTGTGTTTTGGGCATGCTGGTTAGTGCGCTCTATAACATTGTAGACCAAATTTTTATTGGCGCTAAACTTGGCACGGCAGGCATATACGCAACAACCGTCGTATATCCTGTAACCATTATAGCGCTTGCGATTGCTATGATGATTGGCGAAGGCTGCTCTTCGCTATTTAGCATTTCACTTGGCTCAAACGACGAAAAAACAAGTAGAAAATGTGTTGGCAACGCTTTAATTTCGGTTGTTATAAGCGGAATTGTTTTAACTGTATTAGGCTTTGCTTTAAAAGACCAAATTTTACATCTTTGCGGCGTCACAGAAGAATGTTACAATTACGCAAATCTTTATTATATCATTATTATATCTGGATTTGTATTTTATATGTTTGCTCAAACGGCAAGCTCAATAATTCGTGCGGATGGCTCGCCAAGATATTCTATGCTTGCAACACTTGTGGGTGCCGTGATTAATATTATTCTCGACCCAATTTTAATTTTTGCGTGCAACATGGGCATTGTTGGAGCGGCTGTTGCAACCATAATTGGTCAAGTTGTTTCAGCGATTGTATGTTTAGTTTATTTTAGAAAAACAAAACTTATTAAATTAAAAAAAGACAGTTTTAAACTATCTGGCAAGACGATTGGCTCGGTTTGTAAACTTGGGCTTTCAAGCTTTATAACCCAATTTGCTATTGCAGTTATAACTATTGTTGCAAATGACGTTATTCGTGCAATAGCGGGCAGAAGTGGATATGATGCAAGTGGCCCGGGAGGTGTGCTTGGCGTTGTGTTTAAAGTCTTTGGAATTGTTATGGCTTTTTGTAATGGTATTGCACTCGGTGGACTACCTATTATAGGGTATAACTATGGAGCAAAAGAGCATAAGCGAGTTTTTGAAGCGTATAAGTATATAGTTATTGCTAATATTGTTATAGGTTTAATATCAACCATTCTTTTTGAGGTTTGTCCGCAAATTTTTGCCTCATTGTTCGGGATTGAAGCAAGCCTTGTAGCTTATTCTAACATGAGTTTTAGGATATATTTAGGTGGAATTTTGCTTTGCTGTATTCAAAAGGCAAGTTGCATTTTCTTGCAGTCTATAAACAAGCCATACAAGGCCATGATTTTATCGCTTATGCGAGATATAGTTTTTCTTGTGCCGGGCGTTTGTTTGTTTGGATTTTTGGGCGATGTAGAAATTATGCTTTGGGCAGGAATTTTAGCCGACACACTTTCGTTTTTAATCACAATGGCAGTTGTTTTGGTTGAATGCAAAAAATTAAAACATAGTCAAATTAAACAGGCTGCTTATGTTGCACCTATTACAGCATCTAATAATCTTGTCATAACCATTGGCAGAGAGTTTGGCAGCGGCGGAAAGTATATTGGTCAAGAGCTTGCAAGAAGATTAAACATAAACTGCTACGATAACGAGCTTGTATCAAAAGTTGCACAAAACTTTAATATAGACTTGGAAACTTTGCAAAGTGTTGACGAAAAGCAAAAGTCAAGTTTTTGGTATGGGTTTGCCACAAATTATGTTTTTAGTAACGACCAATCAAAAGTTTTGCCAGTTAGCCCCGAAGATAGCCTATTTTTAAAACAAAGCAAGATTATTGAAGACTTATATAACAGCGAAAGTTGCGTGCTAATTGGAAGATGTGCAGACTATATTCTAAAAGATAAACCTAATGTAATAAAAATATTTGTTTATTCTTCTGATATGCAATTTAAAATCCTTAGAAAGGTTAAGTTTGAAAATTATCTAGAAGATGAAGCAAAAACCAAAATAATTAAAACCGACAAAGAGCGCGCAGACTACTATAAACATTTTACTTCACAAACATGGGGTGACAAATATAACTACGACATTTGTATAGACACCTCAAAACTAGGAATAGAAAAGTCTGTAGACCTTATAGAAGACTATATAAAAGCCTTTAAAACAAGCAAATAGATATTAGGTTTAAAATTATTAAATTGAATTAATTTATACAATAACAATGACAAAAATTTATATATTAAACTTACAAATAAAAAGCCCCAAAGCAGGGCTTTTTGCTTGCTAAAATATATGCGATGCCATTATGCGCTACCTTATAGTTTGGTTACCCAAAGGCCGTGAAGGGTGCAATATTCGTATACGGCAACGGGGGTAGAGCTGGTTAAAAAAGTGGCTTCGGGAACGCTTGTGCTACTAAGTGCTTGCACTTGATAGCCGCTAGCAGTTTCTAGCACAATGTGGCTTATGTAATGCTCGGCCGTCATGGGGTGCTGCACGCTGCCAACCGTGACGCTAATTTTATTTTTGCATTTTTTTACTACCGGCAAGTGCTTTTCGGTGGCGGCGTCTACCGAGCCGGCTACAAGTAGTTGCATTTTTTCGCCGCAGCAGGTTAGTGCTGCTCCCTTTTCGTCATAAATAATAACCAATTTTCCGCAGTGCGGGCATCTGTAAAATTTAAGTTTCATAATTTTCTCCTTTATCTAAAATAAGTATTGTCATTATACAATTTTGCCACTAACTAGCGCAAGCAAAATTAATAGCATTTGCAAAATCTATTTGATGTTAAAGTTACATATTATTTTGCTCATATGTCGGTGCGGCCAAGAAGATAGTCTATGCTTTCGCCCAAAAATTCGCTAAGCTTTATTAGCGTGTCAAAGTCGCACTCCCGCTTGCCGCTTTCCCAATAGCTTACAAGCCTCACGCTTACAAACATGGCGTCGGCCAGTTGCTTGCGACTTACCCCCTTGTATGTGCGAATTTCTTTTAGTCTAATTGCAAACTTACTCATATTAAAATTTTAGAACAAATTGTTCTCTTTTACTTGACATGGAACATTTTGTTCCATAAAATAAATATAATGTAATTAACAAAATATACACTATTAAACTTTACATCTTAAACAATAAACAAGTAATTGCAGAAAGGTCACCTTACAAAGGGAAAATTGATGATTGCATACATTATATATTTTGCTATTTTTGCGGTAATTTATTTAAGTGGGCTAAAATACACCGGCAAAAGTTTAGAGCAGCCATTTAACAGATATAATACTAATTGTTTAAGGGGCTTTGCGGCCATGTTGGTATTGTTTTATCATATGGGTCGGTGTATGTATTTTGGCCCTATCGCCGTTGGTTTGTTTTTTATGCTTTCGGCATACGGGCTTGTAAAAAGTTATCAAAGGTATGGTCAAAAATATCTAAAAAAGATGCTTTTTAGCAATATCCCCATGCTTTATGGAGAGTTTGTAATAATTAATGCAATAGATTATTTAGCAATAAAATCTAGCCAAGAAAGTGTGTGGTGGCAGGGGTTATTGAAAATTTTTGGCGTTAATGGCTTTTTACCATACAATAGGGTGAATGAACAATCTTGGTACATTTATACTATTTTAATAGTTTATGTTGCGTTTATATTAATATATTATCTTTGTGCCAAACTTAAAGCTAAATCCTTTGCGCCATTTATTTTAAGTGCTCTTGTTATAGGTTATTATATTTTGTGTAATGGTGTAAGTAGCATAAGTGTACTTTATGGCAGAGCAATTTTGTGCTTTATTATAGGCCTTTTTTACGGAACATTTACAGAGCAAATTACTAATATTTTACGCAAATATTTTTGGCAATTTGGTATATTAATGATTGCTGTTTTGGGTTACTGTTTATTTAAACGCGAAGAATTAATTATTTCAGTTGGAGTGTCAATTTTTGTACTATTGGTGTTCCAAAAGTTTAACTTTGTTAATAAATTTTATGCATTTTTAGGTTACATTAGTTTAGAAATATATTTGTTGCAATATCTTTTTCTTAAATCTTTTGAAAGTTTAATAGATAATAGTTTTTTATTTATGTTTTTAGTAATTATCTGTACACTTACTGCTGCTATTGCATTAAGGCTAATAAAATCTGCTTTAATAGCCTTAGTAAAGCATATAAAAACAAAACGATGCAAGCAAAAAAGTCAGCCAACAGGAGCTGTTAACTAACAAAAAAATATGGGCACAACCCATATTAAAGCCTGTAAACATATTTGTTTATAGGCAACAAAAAAATTTAACCCAAAAGGTTAAATTTTTTGCCTAAAATAAACTTATAACTATTTTATTGGTCCTCCTGCCGAATTTCCACTTGTTGTTATTGTAGAGTTTGAACTAGTTTTAACGCTTGTGGACGAAGTGCCAGTTATAATTGTGTATTTTGAGCCCTTTGCAATCTCTGGGCAAGAAATGACTATGCTTGAATAGGATTTACTTGAGCCAAATATTAAACTTGGAGAGAAACTAGCAAGGGTTTCTTCGTTACTATTTTTAATGGAAACACTTCCAGACCTAGATGAAGATAAGTTTATTGAAATGGCACACTGAGTTGATGATGTGGATGGTGTCTCTACCATACCTTTTGTTCCAACAGCTATAACAATTCCACCATTAATAACTATGCCCGACTCAGAATCTAGTGCGGCATCTGCCCCGCTTGTTGGCCCGCTAACATACAATTCGCCGCCTGTTATTTTTATTCCGCCATTTGAGTCTACTCCGTCTCCGCCAGAGGAAACATAAGTTTTCCCGCCCGAAATAAGAATTTGGCAAACAGTTTTCTGTGCGGTTTCAGAAAGGTCGCTATCGGCAGCATTAATTCCATCATCTGAGGCAACCACAACTATGTTTCCGCCTGAAATTTCAATTGCCTGTCCTTCAAGCCCCTCGTAAGATTTAGAAATATTTATACTTCCGCTACCAACAACAAGGTTTGTGTCGGCATGAATGCCATCGTCGCTGGTGGAAGCGCTAATGCTCCCCCCATAAACAAAAACATTACCAGAATTTGAGTGTATAGAGTCATCGGTCGACTCAATATCTATAGTTCCGCCTTCAATTAAAATTGTATAATTTGAACTTGCAACATTATATTCTGTTTCACTATCGCTTGCAAAATAGTAGTCAATTTCGCCCACTTTAATTCCTTTAACACTCTCTTGGAGCTTATAATATGTGTGGCCTTTTTCAACCGAGTCGCTTGCAACCTTTGTATATGTAGAACCAGATTTAGAATAACAACCAGTTTCTCCGCCAGATGTGGCCGTGTATTGCTCAAATTCTGCCTCAGTGGAAATGTTTACTGTTCCAGATTTGATATAAACAAAACTATCCGCCTGAATACCATCGCCGTAACAATTTTCAATGTCTACCGTTGTTCCCCCGCTTATAAATACAAAACCCTTAGTATAATCAAAAACTGGAACTGTAGCGTCTGCCGCAAGTTTATCATAATCGCTCTCGGCATGAAGCCCATCTTTTCCGCATTCGTCTATGCTTATATTTGCCCCGTCTAAATAAATTGAGTCTGCACTAATGCCATGGTTTTGTGCGGTGATGGTGATATTTCCACCCAAACCATAGAAAATCCCATCACACTTTATGCCCGATTTGGTACTTTCTATATTTAGCGAACCTTCACCATTTATGGTTAGATTTCCCGAAGTGCTAATTGCGTTTGCAGAAGTCTCACTTGCGTTAGAAATGCTGTTTTGCCCAATAAGTGTTATAATTAAATCCACCCCGCTTTTTGCATCAATAACTTTAGACCCTGCGTTAGTTAAACTTACATTGTTAAAATATAAATGCACCACCCCAGAATTTTTTATAGTTATTGAGCTATTAATAGTGCCAGTGTAGTAATAACTTCCCGCACTTTCAATTGTTGCAGTATTGGTGTCGTCATAACTGCTACTATTCGTAATTGTTTGTTCGCTTGCCAAATTATTAGTATAAGTACTTACTGCCGATTTAAGGTTGGTTTGAATATTAGAAGTGTCTACAGAACTTATTTCCACATTCGACTTCAATCCTCCACCAAGTTTATCAAAGTTGTATTCCCTAACGCCACAAGCCGACAACACCAAGCAACATGGTAAGATTGCACATAGAGCCAACTTTTTAAAAAATTTTTTTAGTTTTTTCATAACCCTCTCCTAAAAATATTATACACAAACTAAAACGTTTTTAAATTGAGTTTTATTGTAAAAATAATGTATTTTTTAAAAATAATGTGTTACAATGGTTAATGTTTTAAAACAAGGCTTCTAATGGATAAAAAATTGTTAGATAATCTAATTCAAAAAATACAGCTTGGAGATGAAAAGGCTTTCGAGGATTTTTATGTTGCCACAAATAAAAAGCTGTTTTCTTTCGTTTATATAATAACAAAAAACCAATTTGATGCAGAAGATGTGGTTCAAGAAACTTATATAAAGTTTAAGGCAAGCTCTAATAGATATCATATTGGAACAAACCCGAGTGCCTTTTTAATGAAAATTGCAAAAAATACAGCATTAGATAAGCTTAGAAAATTAAAAAGGGAAACAAATTTTGACGCTTTAGACTACGAAGCCAAAGATGAAAGTCAATCTTTTACAAGAAAAGAACAAAATTTGTTTTTGCACAACTTGATGAACAAAAATCTGCAAATAGAAGAAAGGCAAATAGTTATTTTACATATTGTAGAGGGCTATAAACACCGAGAAATTGCAAAGTTTTTGGGGCTTCCCCTTGGAACCGTACTTTGGAAATACAACAGAGCCCTTAAAATATTGAAAGAAAAAATAAAGGAGGAACAAGAGAATTGAAATTTAAACATTTTAAACAACAACTTATTAGCGAAGTAGAAAAAGTCTATCTTCCCATGTCTGAAGAAACAAAAAACGCTAAAATTGTCCAAGTAACCAAAACTGAGCTAAAGACCTCCAAAACACCTAAAAATAACATTTTAAAATGGGCAATATCTTGCTTATGTGTGGCGATAATTGTCATGATTTCTATTTTGCTTTCCGTGGCATTAAAGCCAACAGACACAACTTCCGCCTCTAACCTAACTTCTTATATTCTAGAGATAAATCCAAGCGTTTGCATAACAACTGATAAAAATAATATGGTAATAAGTGTTTTTTCTTTAAACAATGATGCCGACATCCTTTTAAGCGATGAAAAATTAAATTTAAACAACGAAATATCTATAGATAACTATGTTAAGGAAATAATAAACCTATCTATAGAAAAGGGTTTTTTGTTTAGCTCTAATTCTCAAACCGAAATAGCTATTTATGCAATTAACAACAAGGAAAGCCATGCAAAAGAAAACAGTCTGCATATAAAAGAAATCATTGGCAAAGAACTGCTAGACCAAGGCTTTGAGAATTTTAATATTAATTCCAACACTATTAAAATAGACGAGTTTAAAGAAAAAACGGGAATTGAAAGCAACAATAAAGACCTAGATAAAATGCAAAACGACTTGCTTAATCATGATAAATTTTTTGATCCAAATTTTGACCCAGCCAACCCACCTTCTCAAAACAAGGCTAACAAACAATACTTTTTATATAAGTTTTTATAAAAACCGCTTTAAAAAGTTTAACAAAATTTTTTAATAACGTTTGTTGATAAACTTAATATTTTAATAAATCTATTTATTGCGGGCAAATCTCTTTTTGCTAAAAATAAATACATACACACTTATGCTTCAAGCCTTACTAACTTTTTATGCATAAATCTCTAAAAACTAGCAAACTAAAAGTGGAAAAAGGGATTGAGAATCCTCACTTTTAACAAAAACAGTATAATATTTTACAAAAATATTCAAAACCAACTTGCAATTTGCCTAAAAATAAATAGCCAACTTTTAAAAATTATTTGTCTACAAGCTGCAATATGGGTACAACCCATATTTTTTTATCTTTGCTTTTTGGGAGCTAATTTGGTTGACAAAGAGAATATTTGGGCATATAATTATTAAATAATAACCAAGTAAAAGTGGCTATTATGGGCGGAGATTATGAACAAGATTGAAGTACAAAATTTAACTAAGGATTACGGCCACGGCAGGGGCGTATTTAATGTGTCTTTTAGCGTGTCCGAGGGCGAAGTCTTTGGCTTTTTGGGGCCTAACGGGGCAGGAAAGTCTACCACAATTAGGCATTTAATGGGCTTTAGTAAGCCAGATAGCGGCTCAGCAAAAATTTTAGGGCAAGAGAGCTTTGACAACTACTACAAATTTTTGGGCAATGTGGGCTATTTGCCGGGCGAAATTGCCTTGCCTGCTGGGCTAACCGGCTGGCAGTTTATAGACATGATGAAAAAGCTAAAAAATGTGCAAGACGACACTTTTTTAAAGCATTTAATGGAGCTTTTTGAGCTAGATCCGTCGGGCGAAACCAAGCGAATGAGCCTTGGCATTAAGCGGAAGCTTGCCATAGTTACGGCGTTTATGAACGACCCAGATATTTTGGTGTTAGACGAGCCAACTAGCGGCCTAGATTTGGGCATGCAGCAAACTTTTATCAAGTTTATTAGGCAAGAAAAAGCGCGCGGTAAGACCATTTTGCTGTCTAGCCATATTTTTAGCGAGGTTGACGCCACTTGCGACCGCATTGCAATTATTAAGGACGGCAAAGTGGTGTCCGAAGTTGTCGCCGACGACCTAAAACATAACAATAATAAAATTTACAAAATAAAATTTGCTAGCAAAAAAGACAAAAAGGAATTTTTGGACAGCGCTAAATCTAGCACAGATTTTACCATTATAGACGGCGACGAACGTTATTTAACCGTGCTTGTTAACGACAAAAATATAAATAGTCTAATTGCGTGCATAGCAAAACACAAGATAGTAGATTTTGAGCATATAAAGGAGTCGCTAGAAGACTACTTTATGAAGTACTACAAAGAAGACGCCGATTTTGGGGGTGCATTATGATAGAAACTGGCAAAGTTACAGATAATTTGGCCCCACAGGGCGGGCAAGAAAAGCCCAAAAAATCCAGCAAAGAGCCGCTAATAATTGTAAAAGATGTAACAAAAGACTACGGCAAGGGTCGTGGAATTTTTGACGAGAACTTTTGTTTATACAAGGGCGAAATTTTGGGTTTTGTTGGGGCAAATGGCGCCGGCAAAACCACCACTATTCGCAACATTATGGGCTTTATAAAGCCAGATAAGGGCAGCATTAGCATCTGCGGGCTAGACAGCTGGGCAGACGCCGAGCAAACAAAAAAATATATTAGCTACATTCCCGGCGAAATTGCCTTTCCAGACTTAAAGTCCGGCACCGATTTTTTAAAATCTCAGGCCGAACTGCTGGGCATAACCGACATGACGTACGCAAACCATCTAATAGAAAAGTTGCAGCTAGACCCAACCGCCAATTTAAAGCGCATGAGCAAGGGCATGAAGCAGAAGACAGCAATAGTCGCAGCTCTAATGGCAGACCACGACATTTTGCTGCTAGACGAGCCTACAACTGGGCTAGACCCCCTTATGCGCCTTGCATTTATAGACATAATAAAGGAGCAAAAGAAAAAGGGCAAGACCATACTAATTAGTTCGCACCTATACGAAGAGCTGGAAAAACTTTGCGACCGCGTTGCACTTATAGACAAAGGTCGCATTGTAAACATAACCAATATGGACGAAATAAATAAGCGGCCAATTGCCGACTTTAAAGTAGAGTTTATTACCAAAAAAGATTACCAAAACTTTAAAAAACTGCCATACAATTTTATTCGTGACCAAGAGCAGTATAGTCAAGTTACCGTCCGTATAAAGCGCAGCGAAATAACTGATCTGTTTAAAGATTTAACCCAATTTAAGGTAAAGTTTATTTCCGAGGTAAAGTATACGCTAGAAAATCACTTTAAAGGCATAATTGAAAAATTAAAGGAGAACAAAAATGATTAGCAAACCACTATTTAAGCAATCTTGCAAGGCAAACGCCGGCATTTGGGGATTTGTAACCGGCATAACCTGTTTTATTTTGGCAGCCCTTATACTTGTTTTGGGTAACCTTAATGTAAGCGGCATACGCGACTCAATGAGCAACATGTTTATCTCTAACACAATAGAGTCTACCATTCAGGAGCAGTCGATGACATACTTTAATATGACCGACACCGCTCTAGACACCTACAACAGTGAATATGCTAAACTAAAAGATGTGCTGCTGCTTTTTACAAGCCAAACTGAGGAGTCAGGCGATAGTCAGGACGATAGGCAGAATATTATTAACTCTTATAATACTAAAATTGCAGAAGGAAAAACTAACGATGAAGCCATTGCAAGTGTGGTAAGTGAATACAATAATAAGTATAGTGCAGAGGCCATTGGTGTTTTAATTAAATATTATAATGATGTTAAAACAGAAGATTACACTCCAACCTATTCTGATGCCGAAATTTCGGCCTATGTTTTGGGATTAGTTGCTGCTGGAGTTTATCAAGAATTGCAGTCCACTGCTGGCGAAGAAACGGCAGAAGAAGCCGAACAGTTTATCTCTAGTGCAATTGAAATGTATCTAGACAAATATGCCGAAAATTCAGAAATAAGTACAACCGATTTTGCAATCGCGTATATTCCAACCGTTTTAAGCAGTTTGTTTGCAGACCAAAGCTTTGACTATAATGGCAGAGAGATTAAAGTTAGTGATTATTTTACCGCAAAAGAAATAGAAACTACTTCGCAAGCGGCAATAGCGTCGTTTAGGTCGCAACTGGCAATAAAAGAAGCTGAAATTAGAAAAAAACTCCTTGCCGATAATCCCGAATACGCCGAAGATGAAGATGCCCTAAATGATGCAGTAAACGACGAGCTTAGCAAGTATATAAATAGCGTTATTTCGTCGCTTTCTAAAAGCTTGCTAGAAAGTATCCCAGCAGATGTAGCGCAGGCTCTTAGCGAGCTTGGCACCATGGATATTTATGCCATGGTAATTGGCTCTATGTTTTACAAAATTGCAGGCCTACTATTGCCTATAATATTTATTATAATGACTGCCAACAACTTAATTGCTAGTCAAGTAGATAGCGGCTCTATGGCTTATGTGCTGTCTACCCCTACAAAGCGCAAAAAAGTTACCATAACCCAGATGACATACTTGCTTGTGTCGCTACTAATTATGTTTATACTTACAACTGTAGTGGGCGAAATTTGCCTTGCTATAGTTGGCACCGAAGAATTTACCATAACCTATTCGCAATTGGCTCTACTTAGCGTGGGCGCATTTATTACAACGGCGGCAATCAGCGGAATATGCTTCCTTGCCTCTAGTTGGTTTAATCGCAGCAAACTTGCTATTAGCGTTGGCGGCGGACTATCTATGTTCTTTTTGGTGGCAACAATACTAGGTTTGTTTGGCTCTAGCATGATGCCGTCAGCAATCCGCATAGACGCAATGAACTACTTTAACTATGTGTCTATTATTAGCCTATTTGATACAGCGTCTATTTTGGAGGGCACAACCACTTATATTTGGAAACTTGCAATACTTGCAGTAGTTGCCATTGTAACCTACAGCCTTGCCATTTGGAAGTTTGATAAAAAAGACTTGCCATTATAACTGCGTCAAACTTATCTAGCTAGCACAAAAAACTGGCAAAAATTAAAAAATGGTTGACAATGCAGATTTTTTAGAATAATATAAACCTATCAAGCGAAGAAAAAGAGAGTAGTATAAGCCATGCGGCACAGCGAGATAACGACGGTGAAAGGTTATCCTAGCAGCTTACACAAAGGACACTTTGGAGCTTGATTACAAAATTAATAATAAAGTGGTCAAATTTTTTGACAAATTAGGTGGCACCGCGGATAAAATTTATTCGTCCTAATGCAAATGGCATTGGGGCGATTTTTTTGTTTAACCCAGCCCCATAAAACATAAAATAGGAGCATTTTTTATGAATATTATACCAAACAAATACAGAAACGCAGATTGTGGTCAGCTTAGGTTAGCCGATGTCGGTAAAGAAGTAACACTGGCGGGGTTTGTGCATGCAATCAGAAAGCTTGGCGGCATAACATTTTTGGTGCTAAGAGATTTTTATGGAAAGACGCAAGTTATAGTTCCAGAAGAGCTAGCGGGCAACCTTAATAAAGAAGATGTAATTACCGTAAAAGGAAAAGTGCAAGAGCGTTCTAGCAAAAACCCTAGCATGCCAACTGGCGACATAGAGGTAGTTGCAAAAAATATAGAAATTATTGGCAAGTGTGAAAAACAACTGCCGTTTGAGATAACTGCAAGCCAAGATGTAAATGAAGACCTAAGGCTAAAATACAGGTACCTAGACCTTAGAGCAGACTACAACAAACAAATGTTAACTTTAAGAAGTGACCTTATGCTCTATGTGCGTGAGGTTTTGCACTCCATGGGCTTTATAGAGGTTCAAACTCCTATACTTACGGCATCTAGCCCAGAGGGAGCAAGAGACTTTTTGGTGCCATCTAGATTAAACCCGGGCAAGTTTTATGCATTGCCTCAGGCTCCTCAACAATTTAAGCAACTGCTTATGACTAGCGGAGTAGATAAATATTTTCAGATTGCGCCATGCTTTAGAGATGAAGACGCCAGAGCCGATAGGTCACCAACCGAGTTTTATCAGATAGACCTAGAAATGGCTTTTGCTACTCAAGAAGAGGTTTTTGCGGTTGTAGAAAAACTGTACGCCGGCATATTTGAAAAATTTGTAGGTGTCCGACCTGTTACGCCTTTTAAAAGATTATCTTACGAAGAAGTAATGCGCGACTATTGTACCGACAAGCCAGACCTAAGAAACCCTATAAAAGTTGTAGATGTAACTGGCATTTTTAAAAATTCAGATTTTAACGCCTTTAAGGGCAATATAGTAAAGGCATTAAAAGTTAATTGCGGCGGGCTTGGGCGCAAGTTTTATGACAATTTAACCGAATTTTTAAAATCGCGCGAGGCTAAGGGCTTGGCTTATGTGCATGTAACCCAAGACGGAGAGTTCGAAACGGGCATATCTAAATTTATAACCCCGGAGCAAAAACAAAAGTTACTTTCTGCGCTACAATATAGTCCGCTAGATACCATATTTTTTGTAGCCGATCAAAAGTCTAAGGTTATAAAATATGCGGACATGCTAAGAAATGAGCTTGGCAAGAGGCTTAAGCTAATAAACAAAGACGAATTTAGCTTTGTTTGGATTGTTGACTTTCCGTTCTACCAGCTAAATGACGAGGGTAAAATAGAGTTCTCACATAATCCGTTTAGTTTGCCTCAACCGTCAATAGAAGAGGTTAAAAAAGACCCACTTGCTGCAAAAGCATATCAGTACGACTTGGTTATAAACGGTTACGAAAGCCTATCTGGCGCCGTTAGAAACCATAGGCCAGACTATATGGTAGAGTTGTTTAAAATTGCAGGCTACGATAAATCGGTAGTAGAAAATAAGTTTCCAGCGCTGTATAATGCGTTTTCTTATGGAGCGCCACCTCATTGCGGAGCAGGTGCCGGCTTTGATAGGCTAATGATGCTGCTTACTGGCAACGAGTTTATTCGTGACGTAATAGCCTTTCCTATGAACAAAAACGCCTGTGATCCGCTTACCAACGCGCCAAATACAGTAGATGAAAAGCTTTTAAGAGATGTTCATATTAAATTAATAAAAGAAAATGAAGACAAATAAAAAGGAGAAAGAATGAAACGTATAGAAATTAGAGATTTATACAAAACTTATGCTAAATTTGACGGCAAGGATATTACCGTTTGTGGCTGGGTACGCACTGTGCGAGATAGCAAAAATATTGCCTTTTTGCAACTTAATGACGGCAACTTTTTGGGCGTACAAGTAGTTATAGAAAAGGAAAAGCTTAAAAACGCGGCAGAGATTGTGCGCCAAAATGTTGGTGCGGCGCTTATGGTTACCGGAAAGTTAGTAGTAACGCCCGAGGCTCAGCAGCCATTTGAGCTAAACGCTAGGTCTGCTGTTGTGCTTGGCGAAAGCGACGAAAGCTATCCGCTGCAAAAGAAACGTCACACGGTAGAATTTTTGCGCACTATCCCTACAATAAGGGCTAGAGGAAATTTGTTTAATGCCGTGTTTAGAATACGTAGCGTTGCCGCCTTTGCAATTCACAAATTTTTTAACGAGCGCAACTTTGTCTATCTGCACACACCAATAATAACCTCTAGCGACTGCGAGGGGGCGGGCGAAATGTTTCAGGTAACCACCCTAGATATGGAAAATTTACCAAAAACAGCAGACGGCAAGGTGGACTACAGCAAGGACTTTTTTGGCAAAAAGGTTTCATTAACGGTGTCTGGGCAACTACATGAGGAGCCTCTAACCCACGCCTTTGGCAAAACCTACACTTTTGGCCCAACATTTAGGGCAGAAAACAGCAACACTTCGCGCCATGCAGCAGAGTTTTGGATGATGGAGCCAGAAATTTGCTTCTGTGATTTAAGCGAGCTTATGGACAACGAAGAAGAGATGATAAAGTATGTAATTAACTATTGCTTAACCGAGTGCAGCGCCGAACTAGAGTTTTTGAATAAATTTGTAGACACAGGTCTGCTAGAAAGGCTGCACAATATTGTGGATAACTCCTTTGAGCGGCTAGATTACACCAAGGCAATAGAAATATTGCAAAATTCGGGCAAAAAGTTTGTTTTTCCGGTTAAGTGGGGCATAGATTTGCAGAGCGAGCATGAAAGATATTTAACCGAAGAAGTCTACAAAAAACCAGTATTTTTAAAGAACTATCCAAAGGACATTAAGGCCTTTTATATGCGCCAAAATGATGACGGAAAGACGGTTGCCGCAGTAGATTTGTTAGTGCCGGGCATCGGCGAGCTTATTGGCGGCAGTCAACGTGAAGAAAGGCTAGATAAGCTAACCGCCCGCATCAACGAACTAGGGCTGTCTACAGAAGATTATTCTTGGTACTTAGACACGCGCAGATACGGCACAAATGTGCATTCGGGCTATGGCCTAGGTTTTGAAAGGCTGGTTATGTACCTAACCGGAATATCTAACATACGTGACGCCGAAATCTTTCCGCGCACAGTCGGTAGCATCCAAGGCTAGCGTATAAATACATATTTAAATAAAATACAAAACACAAAAAACAAAATAAAGTGAACACAACATGTCTAATTCATTTTGTTACTCATCTTTGGTTTTGCAAAAATTACAACACAAAAAACGGCTGTTAAATAAATTAACAACCGTTTTTTTTGCATTTTTTAAATTATCATAGGTTAGCAACATCCTAAGCTTAGGCAAATAATTTTACTCAAATTCAAATGGGGGGGTAGGGTTTATTTGGTCTGGAGTTTTTGTAATATATTTGTCAATTACTTTGTTAGATGATTGCATGTTATATAGATATGTATCAAAAACGTCTTTTTGGCTGGTATATCTGTCGTATACTTTAATTTGCAATTTATCTATTAACTCTTTGTCTATTTTAGATGGTCTAAAAAGTACATTTGTAGGGGTTTCTATATAATAACCATCATTGTTATAGCCATATGCTTTTATAAGATCCATAAATGGACTTACAACGCCTCTAAGGTTATTTTCTAAATCTATAAGCTGACTAGTTTTTAGGTCGTCAGAGTTCATATATAAAATAAAGTCGTTTATTACGGTTGCCGATATTGCCATATCTACTGTGCCTAAAGGGTAAGACAAAAATTTGCATAATCTATTCATATCTATAAAGTCTGTAATTTTGTATGGTTTGTCTATTATGCCAAACTTTGGCAAATTAGCAGTAGTTTCTTCTAATGCTGCTGTTGCCAAAGAAGCAATAATTTTGCTGGTTGCGCCAAAAAGGCTGTCTAAGGATATAATATTTAAATTTTTTATTGCTTTTTCCTTATCTTGGTTTCTACTATTAGCAAAATCTGCAAATCCAATAATCTCTAACGATCTTTGATCAAGATTACTAAACAAATAATTTTTAATTTTTACAATGTCAGTTATAGAATAGTTAATATGGGCAACTTTTCTTGCAAAACCTACTGTATCGCCGCGTTTAATGTATTCAACAAGTTTATTATAATCGGCGTAGAAATTAGCCAAGTCGTTAACATATTTTTTATTTTGCGCTAGTATAATATTTAGATCTTTTATAATAGGTAGTTCTTTTACATCACTAAATATTGTCAAAATTTCACTAAAATCGTTAATTAATCTTACAAATTCGTTACAACCCTTACTTTCAAGGCCATTTTGCTTTATCTTTTCAAGCTTATTTACAAGTTGTTTAGCATCAATTTTTCGTATAAATCTAATTTCTTGTTTATCTCCTTTGGCTTCGTCTTCTTCTATAAAATAACGCAATTGCCCCGGATATATGGTTGCAATTTCAATTAGGGTTTCATCGTCAGCTTTTTGTGCCTCTTCGGCGGCGCGCTTTGCTTCTTCTTCGGCATTTTGCTGGGCATTTTGGTTTTCCTCTTTTATAATATTAGCAAGCGTTACAGATAAATTATCGTTAGCTGCGCCGTTTGCAACCATAGCGGTGTTTGGTGCATTTTGACTATCTGTTTTGCTAGCGTTTGCTGCACGCTCTTTTTCTAGTTCGGCAGCAAACTCAGTCTCAAATTCGGCTTCCTTTTTAGCCTTATCTTCGGCTTCTTGCTTTACAAGTTTGGCAAATTCGGCTTCTTCTTCTGGCGTAAAGGTTGCATTATAGGCGCTAGCTTCGTCTTTTACAACTCGGTCGTCTGCAAGTTTAGCATTTAAGTTTTGCATAATTTCATCAAATTCGGCTTTTTCTGAAGTAGATAGATTTCTGTATAACGACTGCGCCTTACTATAATTGCCTTTGGCAAACTTATTTGGGTCTATTTTTTTTGGGGTATTGCGCTGAACTCCTTTTTTCTTCTCTTGAGGAGGTGTGGCAGGGCCAGAAATTCCGCCATTAGAGCTATTATTAGCCAGCGTGCTGCCAGTGTTTTTAAGCAAAAATTCTAGTTTGTTTATTTTTTTGCCATTTTTAATTGTTGCGAGGTCTTCGCAAGAAAGGGTTGCAAATAGACAGTTAAGCACCCTTGGGTCGCTGTAAAGAATATTAAAGTCGGTTAAACACTCTAGCGCGTTCTCTGCGCCCAAGTTGTCCACCAAAACTATTTTAAGAGCAGCAATTTTTTGCGAATCTATTTTGTCTATCTGGGTAAATTTGTCTATGTCGCTAAGCTTGCTGACCATGTTATTTACATAGCTTGCAGATACTTTTAGTTTGTAAGTTTTTACTAAATCGTTTAAGTGCGCCGTAAGATTTTTTTCAAAATTCTTTATATTTTCTGGGTTACAAAGCAGTATAGACGGAGAAATTGCCACGCGCGCAACCAAATCTGCTCGGCTAAAAGGGCTAGGAGTAAATCTGCTATATAAATATTCTATATTGTCTAGCAGCTTTAGCGGATTGGCCTTAACTAAGCCCTTACATCTTCTAATCATACTTACTGGCTCTGCAATATAACTTTTTGTTTGTCTGTCCCACGAAAATTCGCTTAAAACATCTAATACATCTTGCAATTTTTGGCTGCTAATTCCGTAAGCCAAGGTTGCGCAATCTTCAAAAAGACTATCTATCTCTTCGGCTTTAAACAAGGTAGAGGTTTTGCCGTTAATTTGGTATTCGGTTTGGGTTAAATCTGCCACCGCCTGCTTAAACTTTAGCGGGCTAGATTGTGTAAAGTTACTTTTAAGTGCAATAGAGTATGGGGTTACGCCCAAAGCGCGCGCTTCGTCTAGTAGGGCAAAAAATCTTTCTTTTGTAGCATCAGTTGCTTCTACAAAACAATCATAAGTGCTAAGGATTGCTCTTTTTGCAAGCTTTTGACGCCTTTCTTTTTCCATGCCCGGAATATCGTAGCCAGCAAACCTTTTGTAAATATCTATTAAGCCCAAGGCCAACTCCTCGTTGCCTGTGGCGTAAATGTTGTCTATTACCTTTTTAAGCTCTTTTTCTGTCAGCCAAAAATTTTTCTTTAAAATTTTGGTAATTTCGGCTCCAATATCCAGCATGTCTTTACTTGGATTGATTTTAATATTTTCCATTTGTTTTTCCTTTTGCCTTTTTTAAATATATCTTATTTAACTGAATTAGTTTATACTATAAATAGTTTTTTGTCAATACCCAAATTACTGCTAAAATACAATTTTGTTGGCTTTATATTTTTTGCAAAATAAAACCCCCACGGTGCGTGGGGGAAAGTTAATTATAAAGCATTTATGTCGTCAGATTTTAATGTATAAGTTTGCGTTGTGCCAGAGTTGCCGGATGCGTCTGTGTAAGCAAAACTTATGCTGTCGCCAACACGGCAAGTAAGCAAATATGTGTCAATTTGATAATCTCTTATAATAGTATGCTCGATTTCGTTTATAATTATGGCGTTAATAACATAGTTTTTAGCAAGGCCAAGGCTCTGGGCTATGCTGCCTCCAGTTACACTAACAATAGTTGCGTCTGCCTCTATTTGACCGCTACATGTTTCGGGATTGTATACATATTTACTGTTAGTTTCAGTTGTGGTTATGCCAATTGTTACCCCGCTAAGAGTACTTGCCTGACTGGTGGTAAGATAGTAATAAAGCAAATTATCTGCCGCTGCCACAACTTGGTCTATCGGCAGGGCAAAGTTTATATTTTGGTCTTCAGTGTGGCCGGCGTTAACAATGCCTATAAGTTCGCCATTACAGTTAAACAGTCCGCCGCCGCTGTTGCCACCATAAATAGCCGTGTCTATGCGCATAACGCGATAGTTGCGCTCGGTGCCGTCTATGTCGCTCAATTCAATAGTTTCGCTATCTACGCAAACAATGCCTTTAGTGACACTAATTCCGCAGCCCTCGGGGTTTCCAACAGCTATAGCCGTTTCGCCAACACTGTAGCCAGTTGCAACCGTCACTGCCTTAGCCGAAGAGTTAATTGCCAAAATTTTGCTTGTTTCAACCTTTAATATAGCAATATCTTGGGTTATAGACCCGCCCACATATTCTAGTTCTATACCATAATCGCCGTAATCGTAAGTTGTAAAACCATCACTAGTTAATTTTGATGTTCTACATGGCTCATCTTCCGAGCCATACAAGTATCCGTAAATGGATAATGGCAATTTTGTGGCGTTATAAATGACATTTGCGTCATTATCATAGCAAACATGGTAGTTTGTAATTAGATATGTGTACCCATTTTGGGCGGTATCCATTTTGTATATAACTGCCGCACCCGTATAAAATACATAGTCTGTTTTAGTTAGCTTGTTACTAGACGACGGATTTTCTACAAACTTTGTGTAAACTTTTAGCGTGCTGTTTAAAATATCGGCAACTACAGATGTGCTAGAATATTGTGCGGTGCCAGAAAAATAAAGGCTCAAAAATTCGGCATAAGTAAGTGTAGCGTCTGGATATTGCTCATTGTAAGCTTCCCAAATTTCTGTTATTGTGGGGCTGGTGGCGTCAGCGCCGTCAGAGCCATTGGTTACAGTAAAAGTGGTGCTAGAACCGTCCGTAAATTTGATTGTATAAACATCCACAAGCCCGCTAGAGCCAGTTTTTGTAATCGACTCCACGCTAACTGTGCTAAAAAGTGAGCAGCTGCTTAGCGCAAAACCGCAAGGTACTGCAACAATAACAACTAATAATACTAGCGCAACTAAACTCCAAAGTTTATTATTCTTTTTACTCATGCAATTATCCTCCGACATTTGTATAGTATTATTATAACCAAATATAAAAAGATTTTCAACTTATAAAGCGCTTATTTTAAAATTTTTTTAGTTGTTTTGCGTATGTCTGCTAAATTGCAATAAAAGATAAATATATTGCATAAATACACAAAGTGATGAATATTTTTTACATAATTTTTAGCAAAAATTTTTAAAAAACAGTTGATTTTTTTGCCAAATTATCATAAAATACCTTGGTAAAAGTGAGTAGCTATATAAGCGTAAGTCCAACTTTGGGCTTACGCTTTTTAGTTGCAAAAAAAGGAGATTTTATGGCTAAAACAAAACCAATATCAATGCCAAAAACTAACAAAATGGGCAGCGTGCCAATGAGCAAACTCATCTGGCAAATGGGCTTGCCAATGATAGTTTCTATGGTGCTGCAATCTATATATAATATTGTAGATACCATTTTTGTAATCAACATGGGACCTGACGGGGTAGCAGGCAACGCCGCAATTACCTGTGCCTTTCCTATTCAACTTCTAATTATCGCCCTTGGCGTAGGCACTGGTGTGGGCATCAACGCACTGCTTAGCAAAAAACTTGGCGAAAAGGACAAAGACGGCGTTAGCCGCGTAGCCGGCAATGGCATATTTTTGGGGCTTTGCATGTACATTATCTTTCTAATATTTGGACTTTTGGGCGCAAAATGGTTTATCGGCATGCAGTCGGCAGATAGCCAAGTTATAAACATGGGTACGCAGTATCTAACCATTTGCTGCACGCTATCTTTTGGAGCCATTGGCTACACCGTGTACGAAAGATTTTTGCAAGCAACTGGCAAGACCATGCTTTCTACAATTTCGCAAATTGCGGGTGCCGCAACCAACATCTTGCTAGACTGGGTGTTTATTTATCCATGCAATATGGGCGTAGCCGGCGCAGCGTGGGCTACCATTATTGGTCAAATTGTGTCACTGCTTATGGCCATGATTTTTCACTATACTTTAAACAAAGAAATTAGTGGCAGACTAAAATACATTGCACCAAAATGGGATGTTATTAAAGGCATATTTAAAATTGGAATCTCGGCTGCAATTATGCAAGGGCTTTTGGCTGTAATGATGTTTGGCATGAACCTAATATTAAAGTACTCAGCGCTGCTATTTAACAGCTTTGGAATTTACTACAAAATTATGCAGCTTGCCTTGTTTGCCGCATTTGGCATATCCAATACAATAATCTCTGTGCTGTCGTTTAACTACGGCATGCAAAACAAAGAACGCTCTAAAAAATGCATATTTTGGGGCATTGTCGACTCGCTTATAGTGTCGGTTGTAATAATAGTGCTGTTTCAGTGCTTGGCGTCGCCGCTTGCCCAGTTGTTTGGCATGGCAAGCACCGCCGACGCTGCAGTTTCGGCAGATGAAATACAGAAAGTTGTTGTAATTGCACTAAGAATATCTAGTATAAGTTACATATTTATGGCGGCAAGCGTGGCAATTCAAGGCGTGCTGCAAGCATTTAGATATTCTTGGCTGCCGCTAATTATTTCGCTGCTAAGGTTGTGCGTGCTTGTGCTGCCAATTGCATATTTGTTTACCAAAACTAGCAACCCAACCAACAACTTGTGGTGGACATTCTTGATAGTTGAAGCAATTACTGCCGCTGTATCCTTTGCATTTTTAAGGTACGCTTACAAGCGCAAAGTTTCAACAATGTCTGCAGCCGCAATTTGCGCAGGTAAGGGCTTAATTGTAACGCTTTCTCGTCAGCACGGCAGCAATGGTAAGCAAATAGGCAAACTTGTGGCAGAAAAATTAGGCCTAAGCTTTTACGATAAAGAAATCTTGGCGCAAGTTGCCAAAGATACTGGTCTAGCCGAAGAACATCTTAAAGATGTGGCAGACAAAGTTACTGGGTTTAACTCACTGTATCTCTCTACTGCCACAAACCAACAAGCAATTATTGCCCAAGCCAAAGTTATTAGGCAAATTGCCGAGCAAGGCAACTGCCTAATTGTAGGCCGCGGCGCAGATTATATTTTAAAGGACTATCCAAATGTAATAAATGTATTTGTTTATGCCAGCCAAGATTACCGCGTGCAAACTCTAAACAAACTTTACGGCGATGACGAGGCCTCCGCAATTAAGCAAATTAAAAGGGCAGATACCGCACGCAGCGTCTACTACAACTTTATTTCGGGTAGCACTTGGGGAAAAGAGAGCAACTATCATCTATTTATAGACGGCAGCAATGGTGCCGAGGCCACCGCCGACGCCATTGTAGAGTTTATAACTGCCGAAACTCAACAAAAACCTGCGGGTACTCAGGCCGATTCACAGCCAACCGACCAACAAGCCCAACACCAGTTAGCCAAGCTTGCACAAACCGTAGACCCCAAACTAGCCGTCGAACACACCGGTGATGACCACAAATAATGTAGATAAAAATAGCTATTTAAAAAATTACTCCCTATTAGGGAGTAATTTTTTTGTAGTGCCTTAATTTTACCATATTGCTGTAACTTCAATAACTACTAACTAAAAGGTAGCGCTTTAAAAAACCTACCTTTTAAACCTAATTTAACTTACTATATAATTTGTTGCAACATAAAACAAATTTATTTACAACAAAAAATTACAAAAATTTTTAGAATAGGTCTTGAAAACCTAATAGTTGTGTGTTACAATGCCTATAGAGAGGGAAAACCATGGCAGACGAAAAGAAACCCAAACCAGACAAACAAAATTTATCCGCCACAAGCGCAAAAGAACAATCTAAAGTGATTCCAATTAGGC
Source organism: uncultured Lachnospiraceae bacterium (assembly GCA_964437615.1). Classification (GTDB taxonomy): domain Bacteria; phylum Bacillota; class Clostridia; order Christensenellales; family UBA1242; genus RGIG4790. The sequence continues at coordinate 36,337 of CAYTHL010000001.1, forward strand.
TGCCTAGCAACTTGGACGCTAAAAGCAAACAAACCAAACTTGGCCGCAAATGCAGTGTTGTAGACACCGATTATTCTTCTAGTAGAGAGGTTCTTTCGCATCTAAACCATATGCTTTTGCTGCGAGATTCAAATGCCTATGCAATGATTACAGATTACGGCAGCTATAAGGGCGAGTACAAAGGAGTACCATTTAAACTATTTCATAAGCCGAATAAAAGTTGCATTTTACAAATTGGCTTTATGCCATATTTTAAAGAGGATTTTGATTTAACAAACGAACTTGTTAGGGCAATAACTCCGCTTATGTTTAAGCCAAACCCAAATAGCAAGGCAGATTTTGCTGCTGCTGCGCCACTTTTGTATGTAGAAATAGACGAACATCCAACTTATGATGACGATGACCAATATTCAGTTGCCTACATTTGGGATATCTATAACCCAGAGTGCACAGTTAGGGAATACTGCTTTAAGTATATTAACAGCCTAGACGATGTATTAAATGTCAAAATTTTGCAACCATTTTACAATAATAAAGATTATTTTAACGATTATAACTATTTGTACGGCATGGTGGAGTTTTACTTTTCTCCCGAGTTTGTAAATTATGCTCAAACAAACATGACTCAATCTGAACTGTTTTGGCATATAATAAGATTTTCAGAGTGGAAAGAGCAAGTTGACGAAATTGCTAACAAATATAGGCTAATTTGGTCGGATAGTGCAGACGCAGTTACAGCCGAAAATACTCAAAATATGATAAATCACTGCTTGGCATGGCTTTGGCAGCAAACAGAAAAATTTGGTATGAACTGCCACTACCCAGAAATTAACAAAATACCTAGTCTAACAAAAAGCCAACGGCAATGGTACAAAAGTATGAATGATTTGGCAGTTAAACAACTTACTAGGCTTGGTAAAGGTGTTGGGCTAGATTATGCTAACCTAGACGGCGAAAACAATAAACTTGTGCGCAATGGTAAACCTGCTGCAAACCTAACGGCGCAAGAAAAGCAAATAAAGACCTTTAAACAATTTTTAGACTACATGGAACAAGCCCGTTTAGAAGCTCAATTTAGTAAAGAATAAATGGCACCGCAAAAAATAACTATTGGCCCATGACGACATGGGCTTTTATGTTACATAAACTAATACTTATACTTACATTGCGCATCTGCAAAGCTTAATTAACGTAGTTATAATTTTTGTTTAGCATATTGCAAAATTTATCCACATACCTTTTTAGGGTAGGGAGATTTTGCAATGAAACTAAACAAACTGCATAAAAGTCTGCTAATTATTGGCAGCGTGCTTGTTGCTGTGGTGCTTGCCGGGGTGGCCATTGGTTGCGCCTTTACAAATCCGGTTGCAAAAGCCAGCAAAAAGCTGACAAACTACACAATATCGGCAAGCCTTTCGGAAGACTATATTTTGTCTGGCACAGAAACTGTCGATTACATTAACGACACTGGCACAAATCTAAACCAAATCTGCCTACATTTGTATCCGCGCGCCTTTAGAGAAGACGCCACTATTAAGCCCTATACCAGTCTAAACGAGGCAAGTTGTTTTCCTAACGGAATTAGTTATGGTACGCTTACGGTAAGCACGGTAGAGGTAAATGGTCAAAGCGCCAACTTTATTTACGCCGGCGAAGATACCGACATTTTGCAAATTAATTTGCCAAGCAGTTTAAAGGACGGCAAGCGCATAACTTTAGACATTATTTTTGAAGTTATTCTGCCCGAAAGTACTCACAGACTTGGCTACTACAAAGGCACTATCAACCTTGGCAACTGGTATCCAATAGTATGCGCATTTAGCGGCGGAAAGTTTGATACTTCGCCATACTATTCTACCGGCGACCCCTTTTTTAGCACATGTTCTAACTATAAAGTAACCATTAATTATTCGTCTAACTTTGATTGCTATGCCACGGGCAACAAAATTAGCCAATCTAGCAACTCGTCAGCACAAAACACAGCCTCATTTAGTGCCAAAGCTGTAAGAGATTTTGCAATAGTGCTTTCTAGCAATGCCGAAGCCAAAACAATAAAGGCGTCGGATGTATCTGTTACCTATGTAGGGTATCAAGGGGACGCCAATTTGTCGCAATGCACCAAAACGGCAGCGGCAGCAGTAGAATATTTTTCAAATTTGTTTGGCAACTACCCTTATGATGGCTTAATAGTTATAAAATCTGCTTTTTTGCATGGGGGTATGGAGTATCCAAACATTGTTATAATTGCCGACTCCATAGACGACGAAGAAGAAATTAGCAAAGTTATTGTCCACGAGATTGCACACCAGTGGTGGTACGGGCTAGTGGGCAACAATCAAGTTGCCGACGCTTGGCTAGACGAGAGTTTGGCAGAGTATAGTACCTGTCTGTTTTTTGAGGACAACCCAAGCTATGGCATAGATTACGACGACCTTATTGGCGACGCCATAGGTGGATATTTAATCTATGTGGACATAATTAGCAGCCTTTCTGGAGTGGTAAACACGGCAATGAACTTGCCAGTTAGCGAGTATTTAAACGAGTACGAGTATACCTATATGGTATATGTAAAAGGCATAATTATGTTTGATTGTTTGCGCCAAGCTGTTGGCAAAAATAAACTTATAAAAGGGCTAAAAAATTATTGCAGCAAATATATGTTTAAGGTTGCTACCGCCACAGATTTTATAGACATTTTAAAAAAGTATTGTCATAAAGATTTAGATAACTTTTTTGACGGCTGGCTTAACGGCAGCAGTGTGGTTGGTCAAATTTAAGTCGAAGATTTTTAAAAATAGTAAATATAAATAAATATTGCTCAACCCTTTGCTTTTCTGTTTATATTGTGCTAAACTTGTTGCATGAAAGTTACTAACTTGTGTTCTGGAAGCAAAGGGAATTGCACATTAATTTCTGCCGAAAATACTGCAATTCTTGTTGATATTGGGCTTAGTTACAAGCGGCTTACCGAACTATTAAACCAATATAATATGTCTTGCGACAAAATAGACGCCTTGCTTTTAACTCACGAGCATATAGACCATGTCAGCGGAATAGCCGTATTTGCCAAGCGGCACCCAAACATCCACATTTTTGTCTACAACATGGTGTGGAAAAAGCTAATCATAAAATATCCCGAGCTTGCAAGTTTGGTAAACATACATAACTTTATTTACAGAACGCCGTTTAGTGTTGGAGATTTTACAGTTTTTGCCATAGAAAACATGCACGACAGCGTATCTTGTGCCACCTTTATAATTAGCGCGGGCGGCGGAAAACTTGGCATCGCCACCGATTTAGGCATTATTACCGATTACCATATAAGTATGTTATCTACTTGCAAGGCTGTATTTTTGGAGTGTAACCACGACGACAAAATGCTAACCAAATGCGGTTATGCACGCATGCAGCAAGAGAGAATTGGCGGCGAGTTTGGGCATCTTTCCAACGAGCAGTGCGCAAGGGCGGCAATTAAGCTAGTAAACGCAAAAACCAAGGTTGTGGTGCTTAGTCATATTTCGTCGCGTAGCAATCTGCCAGAACTAGCCTATGGATGCGTGGCAAACGCCTTTGCAGCAGCAGGTGTAGAGGGAACAATTTTGCTTGCCTATCAAGATAGGCCATCAAAAACAATAACTATTATTTAGCATTTGGCGGCACATAATATAGCAAAACTTTAAATAAACTAACTATTGGAGAGTTGTATGATAGAAGAAAAATCTAAACAATTAGACATAGTAGACGGCGGACTAGCTTGCCTAATTTTTGTTGTGCTTAACTATTTATTTTACCTAATGCTTTACTCATTGCCAGCGGGCGCGCTGCAAAATAACGCCATATACACACTTTTGTCTGTTTTGTTAGAGGCGCTGTTTTTTGTGGCATCTGTAATTACACTAAAATTGCGCGGCAAAAGCCTAATAACCTCAATAAATCTAAACAAAAAGGTTAGGGGTAATCAGATTGGCTGGAGCTTTTTAATTTCAGTAATTTGCCTAATTTTGTTTACAAGCCTAACAAACGCCTTTATGGCAAGCCTAGAAAACTGGGGATACACAAGCGTTCTTAGCGATACAAGCATAACTAGTTTTGGCGAAGTGTTGCTTAGCACAATAACGGTATGCGCAATTCCGGCTTTTTGCGAAGAGATTATGTTTAGAGGGGTGGTTTTAAACAGCCTAAAAGACTTAGGTAAGTGGCCAGCAATAATTATTAGTGCCTTTTGCTTTATGATTATGCACGGCAACCCCGACCAAACTGTGCATCAGTTTATTTTGGGGCTAGTTTTGGGCTATGTATGTATAACAACAGGCAATTTGTGGATAAGTATGCTAATTCACTTTTTCAACAACTTTATAGCCATTGTGCTAAGCTATGCACTAAGCCTATATTCTGCAGGGGTGGCTGCAAACACTGCAGCCGATGTCGCCGAGGTGGTGGACGCAACAGCCACATACAGTTGGGGAGAAATTGCCGGCACTTTTGTTTACGGTCTTATTACCGCCGCCCTTGGTGGATATCTAGTTTATTTAATTGTTAAAAAGATAAACGCAAAAAGTAACAAACAAAATTTAGCCCAAACTAGTAACGAGCAAACTGAGCAAACCGCCCAAGAAGTAGGCGTGGCAGAAATTGCAAGCACAGAAACGCAAGCCGATGATAATCAAGTTGCCAGCAGCCAACCCAATAGCGATATTATCGCCCAGCCAACTGGAAAAGCAAAAAAATATAATGGTTGGCAAATTGCTATAACTTGCCTAGGTTACACAGTATTTTTTGTATACTTTATCCGAGAGTGGATACTCTATTTGCTTGCCGGGCTAGGGCTGTAAAATAAACTTAAAAACATGCAAAAATCCTTAAAATGTAACAGATTTTAAGGATTTTTTCTATAATATACCATGGATTATTTAAGTTTGTGCAATTTTTTGCAGCAAGCGCAAAAGCAACAGTGCAAAGTGTTTAGCATAGGAAAATCTGTTTTAGGTAAGCAGTTATGGGCGGTTAGTATAAGTAAAAGTAAAAGTAGTCCGTGGGCGCTTGTTGTGGCGGGCATGCACGCACGTGAGCATCTTTCTACCGACCTTGTCTGCTTGCAGATAAGCGACATTTTGTCCAAAAAATACAAGTCAAATGTAAATATATGCTTTGTGCCGCTAATTAATCCCGACGGCGCCGACTTATGCCTGCATGGGGCAGACGGCTTGCCGCCCAAAGAGGCGCAAAAGCTTATAAATATTAATGGTGGCAAAAATTTTAGCCTATACAAAGCAAATGCTCGTGGGGTAGACCTAAACAACAATTTTGCCGCCAACTGGAAGCAGCATTATGGTGACAAACGCAATCCTTGCAGCTGTGGGTTTTACGGCTATAAGCCGCTAAGCGAGCCAGAAAGTTTAGCTTTGGCTAACTTTACAAAGTCAATTAATCCGTTTATTACAATTAGCTATCACTTAAAGGGCGAAGAAATTTATTTTGACTTTTTTCAGCCAGCCAGCACCTACTGCCGAGATAAACGCATTGCACAAATTTTTGCAAAAAGCACCAAATACAAAATTGTCAGCACCCAAGGCGTAAGCAGCGGCGGATACAAGGATTGGTGCGTGCAAAAACTGGGCATTTCCGCCCTAACAATAGAGCTTGGCGCCGACAGATTTACTCACCCTGTGCCGCATTTTTGCATAGACCAAATTTATCAAAAAAACAAATATTTAGTAGATTGTCTAAACCGAGCCTACAAAATTTACCTAAGCAAACCAACAAATTAGCTAGCAAAATGGGGTGAACCCCAAAAGTTGGACAAAAATTTACATTATAAAAACTGGGAAAACTATTTTATTTTTTGGTGCGCTGTGGTATAATTTTTATATGAATATTTTGCAATTACGAGAAAAGGTTAAACTTTTGCCGGCAAAAAGCGGCTGCTACATAATGAAAGACGCAACTGGCAAAGTAATTTATGTTGGCAAGGCAAAGCGCCTTTCTAGCCGGGTAAAGAGTTATTTTGACGGCAGTGCAAAGACTCAAAAAACCTACGCTTTGGTAAAAAATATTGACGATTTTGAGTACATAATAACCAACACCGAGCAAGACGCCTTTAGTTTAGAAAACAATTTAATAAAAAAGTATAAGCCCAAATATAACATTTTGCTAAAAGATGACAAGGCTTTTCCGTACATAAAAATAGACATGGCAGAAAAATTTCCGCGCATTCAGGTAGTAAGGCGGCCAAAACCTGACGGCAGCATGCTGTTTGGGCCATATGTTACCGGCATTCCAATTAGCGAACTTATGCAGATAATAAAGTCGGCGTATCCAGTTAGGTGGTGCAACAAAAATTTTTCTAAGAGTAAGCTGCCAGCAAAGGCATGTTTGCACGGGCAAATTGGTCATTGCCTAGCCCCATGTGCAGACCCAAAGAGAGAACACGAGTATAAGCAAGTTATTTTAAAAGTTGTCGACTTTTTAAATGGCGAAACTAGGGAAGTTAGGCAAAAACTGCAGCAAAAAATGGAAACCTCGGCAGCAAGCGAAGATTTTGAAACGGCTCTAGAAATGCGCAACGCGCTTGAAATGCTAGACAAAATGGAAAGCAAGATAATAACCAGTCTGCCGGGGTCAAAAAACCTAGATGTTTTTGCTTACTGGGATAATCCGGATAGCGAGCTTGCCGCAATAAACTGCATGACAATTAGGGCAGGGCAAAATATTGGTCAAACCAATTATGCATTACCTAGCGTTGTGGGCAGTGCTGCCGAAGTAATAAGCAGTTTTTTGGTGGAGTATTATAGCGGCACAACTCCGCCAGCCGAGATTGTTTGCAAGCAAATAGATGAGCCAACTGCACAAACCTTGCAGTTGTACTTTTTGGAAAATTATCAAAAGGTGGTAAAAATTACCATTCCGCAAAAAAATGTAAAAAGCAAACTTGCAGATAGCTGCCTAACCAATGCCAAAGAATACGCCGAGCGGTCTGCCGATAGCCTAATCCGCAAACAGCGACTAACTAGTGGTGCCCTAGAACATTTGGCGCAGGTGCTGGGCATAGGCAGCGTCTATCGCATAGAGGGCTACGACATATCCAACATTAGCGGCACAAACAATGTGGCTAGCATGGTTGTATTTGAGGGCGGTGAGCCGGCTAAAAAACAGTACCGCAAGTTTAAAATAAAAAGTGTAGACGGCGCAAACGACTTTGCGTGCATGCAAGAAACCTTGCAGCGCAGACTATCTAGGCTGGCTAGCGGGGACAATTCTTTTGGTGACAGACCTGATGTTATTTTAATAGACGGCGGCCTTGGGCAGTTGCATGCGGCATCTAGTGTTGCAAGCGGACTTGGCTTAGATATAACTTTTATAAGCTTAGCCAAAAAAGATGAGCAAATATTTACTACAAGCAGCAATTTGCCAATCTGCTTACCCAAAAATGATTACGCCCTAAGGCTGTTACAACGGGTTAGAGATGAAAGCCATAGATTTGCCGTAATGTTTCATAGAAATGTGCGAACAAGCAAGGAATTTATGAGCGTACTTGACCAAATAGAGGGCATAGGCAAGCAGCGTCAAAAGCTGCTATACAACCACTTTAAAACAATAGACGCTATTTGCGAGGCCAGCGCCAAACAACTTTCCGAGGTTCCGGGCATTGGCCCAAAGTATGCCATTAACATATACAAATTTTTCCATAAAGACTAAACAAAAAGTAATTGTTTAGTCTTTTTTGCTATCAAAAATGAGGAGGGTTTTACCCGAATAAAACACGGCAAAGAATCATATATTTTACTATGAAAAATGGCAAAGCCGGCAAAAAGGGTAAAAGTAGGGATCAAAAATACAAAATAACCGCAAAAGAGGCTAAAAAACTTGCTTTTAGGCTAGTTGTTGGCCTTTTTGTTGTGCTTGCTATTGTTTTGGTGCCAACTCTTTGCGTCTACTATCCAGATATTATCAGCAATCGGTTTTCGCCGAGGCTTGCCGCCTATCAAGGGGTTGTGGAGCTTTGGAACATAGACAGTTTTGAGGGCGGCACCGGCAGCAAGTCGGGATTTTTGCAGACTCGCGCTATGGAATATCAAGAGCAAAACAAAGGCTTTTATGTGCTTGTGCGTAATATGACCGAAACAGAATGCTTGCTCGCCCTGCAAAATGGTCAGCGTCCTGCCATGTTTAGCTTTGGTGTTGGGGTTGCTAGTGAGCTAAAAGAATATTTGGCGTCAATTACTCTTTCAAAAAACACAAACATACGCAAAGAGTTTGTTTCTGCCGCCACAATAGACGGCAAAATATATGCCGTGCCATGGTGTAGGGGGGTATATTCTTTAATTTCTACTACAAGTAATTTGGCGGCGGTGGGAATTACAGACTCGGCACTTAGCGACATTGCCTTAATGTGCGGATACACCAAAAATCTTTCTAATGGCAAAACAAAAACGGTGTACTCTTTGGCATTTGGAGGCAATGGGTACATAAGTCCGCAGGCAGCTTTTGGCACAAATTACGGTATTCTTGCCCAAACCGAAACCTCGTACAGAGCCGATTACGACACCCTAACTAGCTACAACGCCTATTGCGATTTTATAGAGGGCAAGGCCAGCATATTGCTTGGCACGCAGCGAGATATTGCCCGGATAGAAAACCGAATTAGTCTTGGCAAAATTGACGGCGTGGTCTATCAGCATATAACCTCGTACACCGACCTATTGCAGTATATAGCCATAAGTAATAGCGCCGCGCAAGAAATCTATAACCAGTGCAGCAACTTTGTTAGTTTCCTTACAAGCGAAACTTGCCAGCTAAAATTAGCAAACATTGGCATGTTTAGCGTATCTAATTTGAGCAAAAATTTATATTCTGCCGAAGAATGGTTAAATATAGAATTACTCTGCAGCCAAACTTGCACTGTGCAGCCTTTGTTTAGCAGCAAACAAGAAATCTCTGCAAGCAAAGCACAATATATAAAAGCAATAAGCGCATAAACTTACAAAAATGTATATTTTATGCAAAAATATGCCAAATTTTGCAAATTAACCAATTTATTGAGCGTTAAAATTTTAAGTTATAAGTTTGCAAAACAAAATATATAAATAAAAAAATAAATAAATTACAAATAATTATTGAAATATTTTTAAAAATGGGGTAGAATATGTACAAGACAATTATGTCTATTTTAGGCGAAGACCGCGTAAAGCGCAATGTGCCAGTCAAAGATTATTGCACTTTTAAACTTGGCGGAAATCTAGAATATTTAATAGAGCCAACAACCACTATAGAACTTGCTGGCACACTGCAAAAACTAACCGAGGCAAATATAGGCTACAAAGTTGTGGGCAATATGAGCAACATTCTACCGGCAGACGGCATAAACAAAGGGGTGTATGTAAGTACAAGGCGCATAGCTGATAACATCAAGTGCTACGGCACAAGGTTAGTTGTTAGCGCAGGCGAAACTATTGGCGCAATATGCAAACAAGCCCAAAGGCTGGGTTTAAGCGGGCTAGAAGGCTTAGTTGGCATACCGGCTACGGTTGGTGGGGCGATTGTCAATAATGCGGGGGCGTTTGGCTACAATATTGGCAATTTGGTAGAAAGTCTGCTAGTTTTTGACGGCAGCAAAGTTGCAAGTATAAGTGCAAGCGCTGCAGATTTTGGCTACCACAGCTCCAAGTTTATTGATAGCGGCAAGGTGATACTTTCTGCAACAATAAAACTAGCGCAAAGTTCGCCAGAAAATGTGCTACAAAAAATGAAAGAATTTGCCATCAAACGGGCAAGTATGCAGCCTCATCAACCAAGTGCGGGTAGTGTATTTAAAAAGGTTGACGGTATGTCGGCGGGCTATTACATAGAGCAAGTTGGGCTAAAAGGCGAAATATTTAGCGGCGCCGCTATCAGCGACATTCATGCCAACTTTATTGTAAATTTGGGTGGAGCTACAAGCCAAAGCGTAAGGTATTTAATTAAACTGGCACAGAGCAAAGTAGAACAAAAATTTGGAGTAACTTTGCAGCCAGAAATAGAAATTTTAGGAGAAACTAATGAAAGTACTAGCAGATTATCACACTCACAGCCGCTATTCTAGGTGGTATCACGCCACCGGAACGGTGGAGCAAATGGCGCAAAGTGCAGCCCAAAAGGGCTTAAAAGAGCTTGCTATTACCGACCACGGACCAAAGCATGTAGCATTTGGCATAAGGCCCAAAAACTTTAAAAAAGCCAAACAAGACTGCCTAAACGCCACCCAAAAAACGGGAGTAAAGGTGTATTTTGGCATAGAAAGCAACATAATTGGTCAGGACGGCGAAATAGACCTATCTAAAGAGCAAATTGATATGTTAGATATTTTGCTAATGGGCTATCATAAAGGCACTAAGTGCAACTTTATAAAATATTTTAACATTAAAAGGCGTAATTCGCCCGAGCAAATAGAAAAAAATACTATTGCCTACATAATCGCAATAAACAGGTTTAATATTGCCATAATAACTCATTTAAACGAGTACATTAGGGTAGATACTGCTAGGGTTGCACAGGCCTGCGCGGCAAAAAATACCATTATAGAAATCAACGCAAAACACCTAAAATTAACAGACGACGATGTGCAAGTTTTACTACAAAGTGGGGTTAATTTTGTTGTCAGTAGCGACGCCCACAGCACAAAGAGGGTGGCGGACGTGCAAAAGTGTCTAAATTTTATAGCGGCGCACAACATTCCGCTAGAAAGGGTTAAAAATATAGACGGGCTTTTAGATTTTCTTCAGCCAAAAGGAAAGATTATTAGCCGCAAAAAATAGTCAAAAAAAATAAAAAAATTAATCATAAAAAACATAGGAGCAAGGCAAAATGGTATTTTCCACAAAAGTTAAAGCCGAGATAATAGGGTCTAAAATTGCAGACGGCAACGAACTTAGTATGCTTTGTGGCATAATACTGTCGGCCGGCACAATAATAATTAGCAACAAACAAATGACCTTTAACCTTGTTACCGAAAATCCCATGCTGCTAGAATATAGCGCCAAGCTTATTAGGCAGCTTTTTCCGCATAGCGTTTTAAATTTGCCAAGTTGCGGCAAAAAAAACAAGGCGCGCTACACCCTAGGTTTAGATGCCGAAAGCGCGCAAGAAATTTTGTTAGACTGCGGAATATTAGAGCGGGATGAATTTGGCAGGCTTGCCATATCTTTGGTGGGCGGCAATCATGTTTTAATAGAGCGCGAGGCAAAAATCGCTTATCTTGCCGGTACATTTTTGGGCGGCGGCACAATCAGTGTACCACAAACAGGGGTGCCCGGTGGCAGATACCATATGGAATGGAGCTTTGCTAGCAGTAATCAAGCAGATGTAGTTGCTCAAATTTTGGCAGAAGAAGATATTTTTGCAAAAATCATAGAGAGGCAGGGCAACTATGTGGTCTACATAAAGGGCAGCGAAGATATTTCTAGCGCTGTAGGTCTTATGGGGGCAACCAACTGCTATCTAAAACTAGAAACTCAAATGGTAGATAGGCAAATGCGTAATCTGGTAAACAGGCAAAGCAACTGTATATCGGCAAATATAGACAAATCGGTTAGCGCTGGGCTTAAACAGATAGAGCTAATTGACCAAATAGAAACCACTATTGGGTTAGATGCCCTACCAAAAAGTCTGCAAGAAGCAGCTGCCGTGCGCAAACAGCACCCAGAAGCTAGTTTGCAAGAACTTGCCGAAATTTTGCAGATAAGCAAGTCGGCAGTAAACTTGCGGCTACGCAAACTTTCTAGCATAGCAAAAGAACTTTCTAGCAATTAAAAATTTTTAGCGGAGAACATATGAAAACACTTTTATTTAGTTACACTCAAAAAAAAGGTTTTAAGTTTGGTAAAGACGCCCTAGGCAAGTTGGTTACAGTTATTAGAAAAAAGGCGCTATTGCATAAAACCAAAATTAAAATGCATACCGTTATGGACAAAAATAACTTTGTCCATTTGCACTTGCACACCGAATATAGCCTTTTGGACGGCTGCGCCCGAATAGAAAAGGTTGTAAAAGTTGCAAAACAAATGGGCATGCCAGCCATTGCCATAACCGACCACGGCAACATGTATGGTGCAATTACATTTTTTGATGCCTGCCGCGGGGTGGGGATAAGACCAATTATTGGCTGCGAAATGTATGTGGCAGACGATTTATTAAACAAAAACGGCAAACAAAAGTTAGAGCATTTAATCTTGCTAGCCAAAGACGAGCAAGGCTACTTAAATTTGAGCAAACTAAACAGCATTGCCTTTAGGGACGGCTTTTATTACAAGCCAAGGATAGATTACAAAACACTAGCTGAGCATCACGAGGGGCTAATATGTCTGTCTGCATGCATTGCTGGCACAGTGCCTCAGCTAATTATAAAAGGTCAAATTGCCGAGGCCGAAAAGCAGGTAGAGTGGTTTAAAAATGTCTTTGGCGAAGATTTTTACCTAGAAATTCAGATGCATCGCCCAGATACTCCTACCCAAATAGACGACGAATACCGCACCTACATAGAGCAGCAGACGCTTGTAAACAAATATCTTAGGCAGTTTAGCAAGCAGTTTGGCGTAAAACTGGTTGCTACCAACGATGTTCACTACATTGGCAAAGACGACGCTGAAATTCAAGATGTGCTAATGTGCATTAGTATGCAAAAGACGCTAGATGACAACGACAGGCTTAGAATGCATGGCACAGAGTACTATTTTAAAAGCCGCGAAGAGATGTTAAAGGCACTGCCAGATGACGAAGAAGCCATTTCTAACACAATAGAAATTGCCGCAAAATGCAATTTTGACTTTACTCTTGCCAAAAGCCAAAACATGGACCAAGGAATATATCACTTTCCTAACTATCATCCACCTAATGGGCAGAGTTGTGCCGACTATATGCGTGATTTGTTAGAGGCCGGGCTAAAAGAAAGGTACGGCACAATAACTAAGGAAATCCGCGACCGCGCCGAAAGCGAGATGCACGTAATAAATACCCTTAATTTTAGCCAATACTTTTTAACCGTCATGGACTATATTAAAGCGGCGCACGACATGGGCGTGCCAGTTGGCAAAGGCCGTGGCTCTGGCGCGGGCAGTATTGTGGCATATTGCTTGCACATAACCGACATAGACCCGCTTAAATACGACCTACTGTTTGAAAGATTTTTGCACATGGAGCGCGTTACCGCCCCCGATTTTGATATAGACTTTTCTGACGACGGCCGCGAAAAAGTTATAGATTACGTAAGAAAAAAGTACGGCGAAGACAAGGTTGTAAATATTATAACATTTGGTACTCTTGCCGCAAAAATGGCTATTAAAGATGTAGGGCGTGTGCTAAGAGTGCCTTATAGCGAAACAGATAAGGTTACAAAAATTATCCCTAACGACGCCGACGCCGCAAAGCACCACTGCCTACTAAAAAAGAGTTTTGGGCTAGACGGCAACACCGACGGCGCTGTGCCAGAACTGGTAGAAATTTACAAAAACAATCCAGAAATAAAGCGTGTGGTAGACATAGCCACCAAACTAGAAGGTATGCCACGTCAGACGGGTACCCATGCTTGCGGCGTGCTTATTGGATTTGACACTCTAGAAAACTACATTCCGCTGGGCAGAAATGGCGACATTATAACCACTCAGTACGAGGCGGCGCAAATAGAGCGCTTAGGTCACCTAAAAATGGACTTTTTGGCGCTTTGTAACTTAAACGATATTAAAACTTGCGGCGAGTTTGTTATGCAAAACTATGGCAAAACCGAGGACGACCTAGACTTTAACAAACTTGGCTACGAAGACCCAAAAGTTTACGATCTTATTGCGTCTGGCAACACAACGGCAGTCTTCCAACTAGAAAGTGGTGGCTTTCAAAAGTTTATGAAGGACCTAAAGCCAAACTGTCTAGAAGACATTGTGGCAGGTGTGGCTCTATTTAGGCCAGGCCCAATGGACATTATTCCAAGATATGTTCATAATAAACATCACCCAGAAGATGTAACTTACGCCCACCCAATTTTAAAGAATATTTTGGACGTTACCTATGGTTGCATAGTCTATCAAGAGCAAGTGCAGCGAATTTGTCAAAGCATGGCGGGCTACACCCTTGGTCAAGCCGATATGGTCCGTAGACTTATGAGCAAAAAGAAAGTTGACGCCATGAAGGCTGAAAAGCAGATATTTTTGTACGGAAAGCCTGCCGAAAACGGTAAGCCTGCCATAGATGGCGCAATAAAGCGTGGAGTGCCAAAAGAAGTTGCCGAGCAAGTTTGGGGCGAAATGGAAAATTTTGCAAAATATGCCTTTAATAAATCTCATGCGGCGTGCTATGCCGTGCTTGCTTATCAAACGGCGTATTTAAAAACCTATTATAAAGCCGAGTTTTTAACGGCGGTAATAAACAACCGAATTTCAAAAAGCGACGAACTTTCGCACTATGTAAGTTACAGCCGCACCGAAGGAATAGAAATTTTGCCGCCAGATATAAACATTTCTATGCCGCGCTTTACTATAAAAGACAACAAAATGCGCTTTGGGCTTTGCGCTATAAAAGGTATTGGCGAGGGCGTATGTAACGGAATTGTTGCCGAACGAGAAAAAAACGGTCCGTTTAAAAACCTTGGCAACTTTTTGTTAAGAACTACCGATTTGCTTATAAACAAGCGCGTTATCGAGGGTATGATATATAGCGGCGCCTTTGACTGCTTTGGTCAAAAACGCAGCCAGTTAATTGCCGTTTACGAAACAGCAATGGCGCAGGCACTAAAAGAAAAACAGTCTAAACTAAGTGGCCAGTTTAGTTTGTTTGGTAGTTTGCTCCCAGAAGAAGAAACAATAAAAATTGAGTATCCAAATATTCAAGAGTATATGCCAAAAGACAAGCTAAAGCGAGAAAAGGACGCCCTAGGCATATATATTTCTGGTCACCCTATGGAAGAATATATGGATTTGTGCAAAACCTTTACCTTTACAAGCAACATGATGAACAGCGGCGAATCCGAGCCAGAAGACATGGGCGACAGCGAAGATGTGCAATCAGACGAATATAGCGCCTTTGCCGAGTACGGGCTAGAAGACGGCAGCAAGGTTTTCTGCGGCGGAATAATAAACAAAGTAAACAAAAAAATTAGCAAAACAACAAACGCCACCATGGCCATTTTAGATGTAGAAGACCTTTACGGCATGTACTCAATAATGGTGTTCAACCGTCAGTACGAGAGCATAAAGGATAGGCTTGCCGAAGACAAAATTATTACTGTAAACGGGCATCTTTCTATCCGTGTTGGCCAGCAGCCAATAATTATTGCCGAAAAAATTACTTTTGTTGGCGAAGACCAAGTTGTTAAGCCAGCGGTCAGCCAAAAACAACCAATAATAATTGGCGAAACTGCGCCGGTTAGCAAGCAGACATTATATTTAAGATTTGACATTAATAACGAAAAGATTTTTGCTGTGGTAGAGGATATTTTGCGCAGTTATGGCGGCATTGTGCCAGTTAAAGTTCAATGGGACGGCAAACTTTACGCTCTTAACGGCAAAATTACAGCTACCGAGGCATGCCTTGCCGAACTTACCGCCCTTTTAGGCGAACAAAATATAAAGGTTATGTAAAATAAAATATTGTTGCAAATTAAAAGCCGACATAAGGGATAATCTCCAATATGTCGGCTTAATTTGTTTATTTAACCAATTTTATGCTGGCTTGAATTTTTAAAAATAAGAAAGGATTATTACAATAAGCAAACTTATTGCGGCAACAAGTACGCCAACAAGTTTTACCTTGGTGGCTTTTCGGTTGTTTATAACTTCGTCTTTGCCATTGTTTTTAAAAAATAGTGGGGCAATCCAAATAATAATAAACCCTATAACGGCTACAACTAAAAATATAATTTTAAAAACAGTTAGTGCCATAAAACTTGCTCCTTTTGGTCATTGTAGCACAAAATTTTGCATAATGCAAGCAAAATAAGCCTTGCAATATTTGTATAGATTAGCAAAACCCGCATTTTACTTGCAATTTGTTTGTAGTTATGGTAATATCTTATAGAATTTAGGCAAAACAAGGGGTATACCGTGAACAGACAACAATCTTACAACCCAACCGAATGGGAAAATAGCATTTACAAACTTTGGGAAGATAGCGGAGCTTTTCATGCCGACGAAAACAGCACAAAGCCAAGTTACTCGGTTATAATGCCGCCACCAAATGTCACAGGGCAGGCGCACATGGGGCATGCTATAGACGGCACACTGCAAGATATTTTGGTGCGCTATAAACGCATGCAAGGCTACAACGTTCTTTGGCAGCCGGGTACCGACCACGCCGCCATTGCCACCGAAGAAAAATTGGTAGAAAAATTGCGGAGCGAGGGCAAAACCAAGGAAGAAATCGGTAGGGCAGAATTTGATAAACTTGCATGGGAATGGTACAACAAGTTTGGCAACCGCATAGTAACTCAGTTTAAACGCTTGGGCTTTTCGGCCGACTGGCAGCGCTACCGATTTACTATGGACAAAACTAGCACCAACGCCGTGCTTACCGCCTTTATAAATTTGTACAACAAGGGGCTAATTTACAGGGGTAAGCGCCAAACCAACTGGTGCGTGCATTGCAAATCGGTTATTTCAGACGACGAAGTTGAGTACAAGCAAGAAGACGGCAGCATGTGGCACATAAAATATCCTTTTGCCGACGGCAGCGGGTATATAACAGTTGCAACAACTAGGCCAGAAACATTGTTTGGCGACACCGCAGTTGCCGTAAACCCTAACGATAAACGCTATAAAAAGTTGGTTGGTAAGCTATTAAATCTGCCTCTAACAGATAGGCAAATACCTATTATTGCAGACGAGTATGTAGACGAGGCATTTGGCACGGGCATGGTAAAAATTACCCCCGCCCACGATCCTAACGACTACGAAGTTGGCAAAAGGCACAACTTAGAAATTATTTCGGTTATTTCCAAAGAGGGCAAACTTACCGATGTTGCGGGTAGGTTTGCTGGCCTAGGGCTAGAAGAAGGCCGCACCGCCGTTGTTGCCGAGCTAAAAAAGCAAGGGCTGCTACTAAAAGTTGAGCCACACGCCCATAACGTTGGGCATTGTTACCGGTGTCATACTACAATTGAGCCTATGATAACCGAGCAATGGTTTGTTGCCATGAAGGATTTGGTTAAGCCTGCAATAAAGGCGGTAAAATCTGGCGAACTGCAAATTCATCCAAAAAGGTTTGAGAAAAATTATTTCCATTGGCTAGAAAATATTCAAGACTGGTGCATAAGCCGCCAAATCTGGACGGGGCATCAGATACCTATCTACTATTGCAAAAATTGCGGAGAAGTGGTTGCCGATAGGCAGATGCCAAAATCTTGCCCTAAGTGCGCAAGCACCCACCTTGTGCAAGATCAAGATGTGCTAGATACATGGTTTTCTAGCGCATTGTGGCCATTTTCTACCCTCGGGTGGCCAGAAAAAACCAAGGAATTGCAAAAATTTTATCCAACAAACTGCCTAGTTACTGGCTACGACATTTTAACACATTGGGTTACCAAAATGATTTACATGGGCTACGAGTGTGTGGGTGATACACCATTTAGGCATGTACTGCTGCACGGCTTAATGCGTGACCCTATTGGCCGCAAGATGAGCAAGAGCCTTGGCAATGGGGTAGACCCGTTAGACGTTGCCGAAAAGTATGGCGCCGACGCCCTAAGAATTTATTTGGTTAAGGATATGGCGCTTGGCATAGACGCTAAATACAACGAAACAAAAATTGAGTCGGCCCGCGGGTTTATCAACAAACTTTGGAATGCCAGCAAGTTTATATCTATGCACTCTGCCGAGCAGAAAATACAAGATATTGCGGGCGTTAACCTAAGCGCTGCCGACAAATGGATTTTGTCCAAACTTTCGGCGCTTATAAACGTGGTAAATTCTAACTTTGAGGCTCTAGAACTAGGAGTTGCGTTAACCAATATATACAATTTTGTGTTAGATGACTTTTGCGACTGGTACATAGAGTTATCTAAGCCAGCAATTTTTGCCGACGCAAATCAAAAGGCGGCGGCACTTGCCGTGCTAAACTATGTGCTTGTGTGCGTGCTTAAACTTTTACATCCATTTGTGCCATATGTAACTGAATATATTTATCAGAATAGCGCTCAGCTTAATGCCGACGGCAAACTGCTAATATCTCAGCCAGCGGCCGAGGCTTTTGATGCTTCTTTTTGCGAGGACGGCAGCATCGAAACAGAGAAAGTTATAGAAACAATCAAGGCGCTAAGGGCGCTTAAAGTGGATAACAATATTGCCGCAAACAAAAAACCTGTGGTTAGTTGCACAAAAGCGGCAGAACCTTATGCAAGCCTAATAAATAAGCTTGCAGTTGTAGAACTAGATAAAAATGCCCAAGGTGACGGTGCTACCGTTATAACTGGGCTTGGCAAATTTACTTTGCAAGCCGAAAAAGTAGATGCCGTGGCACTTGCTAGCAGCTTAAAATCGCAAATAGAAAAATTGCAGGCCGAAATTGAAAGGTCCAGTGGCATGCTATCTAGCAGCGGGTTTGTTTCAAAAGCACCAGCCAGCCTAATAGAAAAAGAAAAAATTAAGCTTGCGGATAACACTGCAAAACTTGCCGAACTAGAAGAAAAATTAAAATTTATTAAGTAAAATAAAGTATTTTTTAATAAATATTTGCGCATATAAACATATATTTTATGTCTTAGCTTTGCAAAAATGCAATAAACAAAGTAAAAATCTCCCAAGTTGGGAGATTTTTTGGTAGTTTTCTGCAAAAAGTGTGTATTTTTATCAAAAAAATTAGTTTATTTTGTATTATTCGCAGTTCATTCCGCCAGTAAATTCGTCGTCCGAAGTAAAGGATGTTTCGTCTACATAAGTAGATTTTTTATTATTATATTTTTTAGCACTTGTGCTATAACGATTTGCGCAAAATTCGTCTATTGCTTGTTTAGCCTTAGTATCTTCTGGGGCAACTTCTACCGTTTTGTTTTGTTTACGGCGTTCAACTTCTTTTTGGTAAGTATCATTTCGTTTGCAGGCCACAATAGAATTTATTGCTGTGGCCAAAGTAGTGGCAACAAATAAACTAGTAATGCTATACATGGCAATTAGTGCAGCGCCACCGCTAGAAAGCGCAACAATGCCAAGTGCAACAACGCTCAAAAACAAACATATGTCAGAAACAAAATGCCCTTTAATAGCATAATTTTTAGCGTAGAATAATTTTTCGTGTTTTTGCTTCAACTCGTCATCAGACAAATTTTTTAAGTTTTGTTTTTTCATAGGTTTTTACCTCTGTTAAAATACTACACCCAAAATTAAACAATGTCAATATCAAATGTTAAAATTTGTTTACAATCCAGCCAACTTATGCTAAAATTTTTGTGTGGATAATAAATTTATGCTGCTTGCCTTATCCGAGGCTTGCAGGGCTTACAATGCCGACGAAGTGCCAATTGGTGCCGTGATTGTAAAGGGCAATAAAGTGCTTGCAAAGGCATATAACAAGCGTCAGCACGGCAAAGACGCCACTGCCCATGCTGAAATTTTGGCTATAAAAAAGGCCTGCCGCAAAATTAAGGATTTTAGGCTTATTGGGTGCGATATTTATGTAACAATGGAGCCTTGTGCAATGTGTATGGGCGCAATTTTAAACGCCAGATTAAATAACTTGTATTTTGGGGCTGCGGCAAATAAATCTGACGTCCTTTCTTGCACCGAAATTAATGAGCGCGCTGGGCTAAACCACAAAACCAATATTGTGGGCGGAGTGCTAGAAGAAGAGTGCCGCAACCTAGTTTTGCAATATTTTGCCAAAAAGCGGACAAAAAACTGCTAAAATAAAAATAATCAATAAAAAAATAAATTTTGCCCAAAAAGTTGCGAAATTGTTTTTGTGCGTGCTATACTTAAAATATTAATATATTTAGGGGGCAGTTATGAGCCAAAATAACAACAGAAATTTTGATGATAAGTTTGCCGAGGCATGGTACAACCTTGGCGGCGATTTTAGTTATATGTTTAGCAAACAACTAATTAAATATTTAAGTGCAAACAACATTAAACCAGCAAATGTGCTAGATATTTACTGCGGCGCTGGCAACTTTTTGGCAGAGATGCAAAAGCAGGGCATAAAGTGCGTTGGCACCGAGGGCAGCAAGGCTTTTGTAGACTTTAACAACAAAAACTATAAGGACATGGAGTTTATCTATTCTCCAAATATGTTAGAGTTTGGCACCAAGCAAAAGTTTGACCTAATTACCTGCATATACGACCTTGTAAACTACCTAGAAAAATTTAGTGAGTGGCAAGACTTCTTTAAAAATGTTTACAAACAACTAAACAAGGGCGGCATGTTTGTCTTCGACTACAACACCACCCGCCGTCTTGCAGACTGGAACACCACAATCTACGAGAGCAATAGTCAAATGGACTACGTTCAAACGGTAAAATCTGGTGTGCAGGGCAAAACAATAATAAATTATGTGTACTATATTAAGGATAAAGAGGACTTGTACTATAAAACCAGCAGTCTAAGAACCGAAACCACTTTTGAAACCGAGCGTGTTTTAGAAGCCCTTAAAAAAGCTGGCTTTAAAGATGTAAAGCTTTGCGACTTTTCTTTAAACCCGGTGTCTAACCCAGAGAGCAAAAATAAAATTCACGTAATTGCAACAAAATAAAAAACATTTATCGCTCGGCTTATTTTAGATGCAATACAAAATATTAAAAGATAGAAGACATCCTTCTATCTTTTTTGGGTTACAAAAAACCCCCAAACAATTTGGGGGCTAAGTTAGTGCCTTATAAATATTATAGTAATTAAAGCGTTTTAACTGTAGCTATTGTCTATTTTAAAGTTACAAACACGGCAACAGTGTTAGGACCACAACAGCAACCCATGGTGTAGTCTATATAGCCAATCTCCACACGCTTGTTTTTGGTGTTGGCTTTTATAAACTCGGACATCTCTTCGGCCTCTGCAGCCTGACCAGTATGGCCAATATAAATTGTTTCTGCCGACTCTAAGTCCGCCTTTTGCAAAATTAAGCTCTGCATAGTTTTAAGCGCTTTTTTGCGTCCAATACACTTTGCAACCATTTTTAGTTTGCCCTCGGCATCGTTAGAAAGTATTGGCGCAATTTTAAGTAGGGTGCCAACCCCCGCAACAATTTTATTCAGTCTGCCCGCGCGGCCTAAAAATTGCAAATCTAGCGGCATAAAATAGCAAATAGTTTTACATTCATTTTTATTAAGTGCATTGTATATTTGCTGTGCAGATTTACCCTCAACTGCCATTTGTGCGGCCTTTTGAACCATTACTGCAATAGAAAAACTGCCGGTTAAGCTATCCGCCACCCACACATGCTTGCCACAGGTTTTGTTTACCTGCTCGGCGGCGCGCAGGGCGTTATTGTAGGTGCAACTAAGCCCGCTAGACAGGCCAACATAAAAAACATCATAGCCAAGATGTGCATACTTTTCAAAAATATCGGTAAAGGATTGTATATTAACGCATCCGGTTGAGCATTTTTGCACTTTTTTAAGGTTGGCGTAAAACTTTTCTGGATCTTTTTCTGGATATTCGTAGGCGTCGTAAAGCTCGCCGTCAATAACTATGCTCATGCTAACAGCGTCTACGCCCATGCGCTCTAGTTCTGCCCTAGAAAGACTACAACAGCTGTCTGTAATAATTTTAACTTTATTCATAATTATTCCCCTAAAACAAATTTATTTTGAAACGCAAACTAATTTTGCAACACTACTAATATATTACTTAACAATTGTACTTACAAGCGAACGTAACAGATTTTATTCTAAATTATATATTTTAAGTTCGCTTTTTAAGCGAATTTGACTAAAAAAGCTTATATTTCGGCATTTATTGCTTGCTATTAGTTTATATTATATGCTAAAATACTACTATGGAAGAAAAAGATATAGTTGCATTAAACTTAATCAGCTATCGCAAAAAGGCTGGGCTTAGCCAGCTGGAGCTTGCAAAAAAGTTACAATATAGCAATAAAAATATCAGCAAGTGGGAAAACGGCGAAACTACCCCTAATATTTTTACTCTCAAAAAAATAGCCCAGCTTTACGGAATAACGGTTGACGATTTATTGTGCGAGCCTTCACACGAGGCCGACGAGCGCCAGGCCGCTAAACTAAAACTAACACAAAAGCGCAAAAAGATTTTTGATTATGCTATGCTTTTGCTTGCAAACGCGATTTTGTTTGCTGTTGCAAGTGTGGTTATATATGTGCTTGGTGTTGCGCAAGTGCAAAGTTTTAATAAATGGCTAATGTATTTGTATATAACGCCGCTGTGCATGCTAAGCGCATTTATTTTTATTAGGGTGATGTACAAGCAAATAGACATAATTAGTTTGTCGCTTATGGGCTGGCTTATTTGCACCAGTGTGTATGTATCATTTATTAATGTAGAAAGCATTGAGCTTATTTTTGTGGTGGGTGCGGCCTATCAATTTATAATAATTTGGGTAGCCGTGCTTGTAAATTTAAAATTATTTACAAAATTTGCTAAAAGTATACGCTTGCGCAGAGCCAGCAAAAAGGGCAAAGACGTAAACTAAATAGCGCTACTAAGTAATTACAAGCATAATAAAGAATATAATTGTCAAAAATCTATAATATTTTAGATGAAAACTCGGCACATTATATTCTATATAATATATATAACTTTGGCAGTAGTGGGCAGTTTGCTTAGCACGCACTTGTTTTTTGAGCATATTTTTTTGCGCGATTTTTATGTTTATTATACAAATCTTAGCAACTATTTATGCTTAATTGTTGTAATTATTGCGCTTGTTTGTGCATTAAAGAGCAATGCGCGCCGGCAAAAATTGATTTTTTATATAATAAATACTGGCAAACTAAGTTCAAAAAATTTTAATTACAACAAATTAATTAAAAAATGCAAAAAATTTATGACCACAAAACGGCATAAACTAACAAAAAACAAATATTATGTGCCATATATAAACGTTATGCCCAGCTGGCTAAGCGGACTATTTTTTGTAAGTGGGCAGCTAATTTTTACCACCTTTTTGGTGTATAACATTTTGCTTGCCGACTTTTCTTTTGCCGGATACTGGACAAATTTATACAACCTATTATTTCATGTCTTTTTGCCAATAAGTTTTATTGTTTGCGCCGTTATAAATTGCAAAACTCCAAACATATTTTTGCCGATAGTGCCAGTGGCTATTCAGTTTGCATACATTGGCTTTATCTACTTGCGTTCGCTTATTGTTGGGCAGACTATGGGTAGGATAGTTTATCCATATTTCTTTTTAAATTTTGCCGCCCTTGGAGCAAGCGGCGCGCTAAAATGGTTAATTATAATCCTTGTTGTAGGATTAATAACCAGTTACCTATTGTGGCTAATAATTTTTGTAAAAAAATTAGTTCAAAGCAAATGCAGCGCAAAAAAATTTGCTAGCAAATAAAGTTTTTTTAAAAAATTTTAATTATTTTTTTATAACCAATTTTGGCAAAAAACTGCATTTTTAAGTGTTGAAAACTTTTTGATAGCTAATTTTGAGTAATTTGTCAAGATACATTTTTGTTAGATTTTGCAAAACAAAACTAAAAATTGGGTCTATTTTTTGTCTTGACATTAAGCATAACAAATTGCAAAAATCAAGCGTTTTTTATAACTTTTTAAAAATTAATAAAAATAACAAAAAATCAAAATATTGTGTTAAAATGGTTGACACAACCACAATATATTGTGTATTATGGCCGTGTTGAAAAAATTTATCAACTAATTATAAGCGGGGGGAAATACAATGAAAACTATAAAAAAACGCGATGGTTCTTCGGTAGAGTTTGACAAAACCAGAATCTCAAACGCCATTAGGCGTGCAAACAACAGTGTATGTGAGGCAGACAGGGCAACGGAGGACCAAATTTGTTATATAACAGACAATGTAGTAGACATTTGCGAAAGGCTAAACAGACCTATTAGCGTAGAAGATGTGCAAGATTTTGTAGAAGAGCAGCTTATGAAACATGCATCTTCTAATTTGGCGCGCAACTATATAACCTACCGCTACGAGCGTGCGCTTGCGCGTAAGTCTAACACCACTGACGGCCCTATCATGACCCTTATCGAGTGCGAAAATGAAGATGTCAAGGAAGAAAATAGCAACAAAAACCCAACTGTAAACAGCGTTCAGCGGGATTACATGGCTGGCGAGGTATCTAAGGATTTATCACGCAGATTTTTGCTGCCAGACGACATTGTTCGCGCGCACGACGAAGGCATAATTCATTTTCACGACATGGATTACTATGCTCAGCACATGCACAACTGCGACCTTGTTAATCTAGAAGATATGTTGCAAAACGGCACAGTAATTAGCGGCACCATGATAGAAAAGCCACACAGATTTTTGACGGCGTGCAACATTGCAACCCAAATTATTGCCCAAGTTGCAAGCGCCCAGTATGGCGGGCAAAGTATAACGCTTACCCACCTTGCTCCGTTTGTAAACGACAGCCGCAAAAAAATAAGAAAAATTATTGAAGAAGAGTTTGCTTTTGCTGGCGTTAAACCAACCGAAGAGCAAGTTTCTGTCTTAACCGAAAAAACTTTGCGTCAAGAGATTGCAAGCGGGGTACAAACCATTCAGTATCAGGTTGTAACACTTATGACCACCAATGGTCAGGCTCCATTTATAACCGTGTTTATGTATCTTGGCGAGGCTAAAAACGAGCAAGAGAAGAAAGACCTTGCCCTAATTATAGAAGAAATGCTAAAGCAGCGTTACGAGGGCGTTAAAAACGAGAAAGGTGTGTGGATAACCCCTGCCTTCCCTAAGCTTATCTATGTGCTAGAGGAGCAGAATATCCACGAGGACAGCCCTTACTACTATCTAACCAAGCTTGCTGCTAAATGTAGCGCAAAACGCCTTGTTCCAGACTACATTAGCGAAAAGAAGATGCTAGAGTTTAAGGTGGACAAAAATGGCGAGGGGCATTGCTATCCTTGCATGGGTTGCCGCAGCTTTCTAACACCTTATGTGGACGAAAATGGCAAGCCTAAATATTACGGCCGCTTTAATCAAGGCGTGGTAACCATAAATTTGCCAGACGTTGCGCTTTCTAGCGGCGGCGACATGGAAAAATTTTGGAAAATTTTTGATGAGCGCCTAAACCTGTGCTATCGCGCGCTAATGTGCAGACACAATAGGCTGCTTGGAACCCCAAGTGACGTTGCACCAATACTTTGGCAAAACGGTGCGCTTGCAAGGCTAGAAAAGGGCGAAAAAATAGACAAATTATTGTTTGGCGGGTATTCGACAATATCTCTAGGCTATGCCGGCTTGTACGAATGCGTTAAATATCTAACAGGCTATTCACATACAGATGAGCATGCAAAGGGCTTGGCACTAGAAATTATGCAACACATGAACGACAAGTGCAAAGAATGGAAAGCCAAAGAAAATATAGACTTCTCCATTTACGGCACTCCGCTAGAAAGCACTACCTACAAGTTTGCTAAGGCACTTCAACGCAGATTTGGCATTATCCCTGGCATAACTAGTAAAAATTACATAACAAATAGCTATCACGTTCACGTAACCGAGCAAATTGACGCCTTTACCAAGCTTAAATTTGAGAGCGACTTCCAAGTTCTAAGCCCAGGCGGTGCCATTAGTTATGTAGAAGTTCCGGACATGAAGGGCAACCTAGATGCCGTTATGAGCCTACTTAAATATATTTATGATAACATTATTTACGCCGAACTTAACACCAAGAGCGACTATTGTCAGGTCTGTGGCTATGACGGCGAAATTATGATTGTCGAAGACGGCGGCAAACTTGTTTGGGAATGCCCACACTGCAAAAACCGTGACCAAAGCAAACTTAATGTTGCTAGGCGTACTTGCGGATATATTGGTTCTCAGTTCTGGAATCAGGGGAGGACGCAGGAGATACGCGACCGCGTCTTGCATTTATAACTTTGCACATCTTTTTGTAAATTACGGCGGCGGGGAATGAAAAATCTCCGCCCTTTTGTTTTAAGTCGGTTATAACATATTTGTCATCCAAAGCACGGTGCAAACGATAGTGTTTTATATAAAAGACCTAGGTGCGGCAGCAGACATAAATTAAAAATCATCACTTGTTTTGCGCTTAACATGTTCAAATTTTCTATTTAAAACATTTACAAAGGGGCGGGAGTGTGATATAATTAAGGTGTTTAAGGGGCAAAGGAGAAAATTATGAATTACGCAAGCATAAAACCAGTAGACATTGCAAACGGCGAGGGTGTTAGGGTATCGCTGTTTGTTAGCGGGTGCAGACACCACTGCAAAAACTGTTTCAATGCCGAGGCATGGGACTTTGGGTACGGGCTGCCTTTTACCGATGAGGTGGTTGAGCAGTTAATGGCATATCTTGCGCCAGACTACATTAGCGGGTTAACATTACTTGGCGGCGAGCCGTTTGAGCCAGAAAATCAAAAGCCGCTGTTAGATTTTGTAAAGTCGGTAAAACAAAGGTTTCCGGATAAAAACATTTGGTGCTACACTGGCTTTGACCTAGAAAAAGAGCTGCTTTCGCCAAGCCGCGCCACAACGGAGTACACAAAACCGCTGCTAGAATGCATAGATGTTTTGGTTGACGGGCGTTTTGTAGAAGAACTAAAGGATATCACTTTGCGCTTTAAAGGCTCAAGCAATCAGCGCATAATAAACCTACCCGCCACCCTTAAATTGGGCAAAATAGTATTGCACGAGCTTAGCTAAAAAGCAATTCAATCGCCGGGCTTATTGCCGCAGTTAAAATGTTATAAAAAATAAAAGCGCTACCAATTTTAGGTAGTGCTTTTGCTTGCAAATTTGCAAAATTTTTATTGTTGATATACATTTCTAAACAAAAATTTTACTTGAAAATCAAATAATTTGCCTAAATAGATAATAATGCTTCTATGGCATAGGTAACAAGTTCTTCTCGCAGTTGAAATTTGTCGTAGATGCGGGTTTGCCACTCTGTGCCACTGTTGTAGTCCGAATAGTAAAGAATGCAACTATAATCTAGCCGCTTGGCTTTGGCAATGGCGGCTAGGCTTGCTGTTTCCATTTCTGCACCAAGGCACCCCTCGGCAACTCTAGCGGATATTCTTTGCGGTGTTTCACGATAAATTGCGTCGGTTGTCCAAACCAGACCTTCAAAATGCGCCTCTTTATGTTTGTCTAAGGTTTTGCAAATTGCCTCGTTTAGGGTAGGGCTGGTTACAACATATCTACTAGGGGTTAAGTAGTGATAACTCACCCCTTCGTCACGCAGCGCGTGGGTAGGTACAAAATATTGGTCGAGGTCTATGTCCACATTGGCAATTGCGCCGCAAGAGCCAACCCCAATAAAATGCTTTATGCCAACGTAAACAAGTTCTTCCATAAGGTTGGCGGCCGCTGGCCCGCCTAGCGGACTTAGTGCAATTAAAATTTTGTTGTCGTACAAATACACCGGAGAAATACTGCTTGCTGCCTTAAACTCGTATATAAGTTCACATTTGGCGTAAATGTTTTCTATTTTAGTAAAATCTCTAGGAAAAAATATGACGCATTTATCTATGCCCATGCCTTGCACCTTTTCAAAGCGCCAAAATTCTTTTTTTCCGTTGCTAAAAAACATCTCCAAGCTTTCGCTGTCGTCGTCAAATTGTTCTAATATTGGGCAATCTTTGGTTTCTACTTTCATAATGTGCTAGTCCTTCTAAAAAATAGTTTATTTGTAAATTTTTTGCAAAATGCAGCAAAAACAAACAATTTACTTAATTTTTGTTTGCTAGCTTAAATAATTTTTCTAGCCGCTTATGAGCAAACGATGCACTGTTATTTTGCAGTAGCTGGGCAGCTTTGTTTCCGCCCCTAACTAGCACAAAATATCTCGACTGAGTTTGCGTAAAATCTGTAAATTGTTTGGTTGCAGCCGGTTGGTCCATAGTTAAAGTGTCGGTTGCAGGGTTGTATCTGTAAATTGGCCAATATCCGCTCTCGACGGCAAGTTTTTGTTGCATAGGGGTGGTACTCATATCGGTGCCGTGATTTATGCAAGGGCAGTAGGCTATAATTATGCTAGGCCCGTTGTGCGCCTCGGCCTCTTTAAAGGCGTTGATTGTGGCTTGCATGTTTGCCCCAAGCGCCACCTGTGCTACATAGACATTAGGATAAACTCTGGCGAGCGCCCCCAAATCCTTTTTGTGCGTCTTTTTACCTGCCGTAGCAAATTTTGCACTTGCACCCATAGGGGTAGATTTACTTGCTTGCCCGCCGGTGTTGCTGTAAACTTCGGTGTCTAACACCAAAATATTCACATTTTCGCCACTGGCAAGCACGTGGTCTAGCCCGCCATAACCAATGTCGTAAGCCCAGCCATCGCCGCCGATTATCCACACGCTGGTATCGGCAAGCCCGCCCTTTAAATTAACTATGCTGCTAGCAATGCCGCTAGATAAAATATCCTTAGGGTTAGCACTATTAGCAGCCTTTTTGCTAACCAAAGATACAATTTTGCCACATGTTGCGGCAGAGTGGTCGCCATTGACCCACGCCGACAAAAGTTTGGTTGTGGCTGCGTCAAACACCTTGTCTGCAATGGCAAGATTTATTATGTCAGTTACAAGTTTCCGATTGCTTTCGTGAGCTTTTTTCATACCAAGCCCAAATTCGGCGTTGTCTTCAAAAAGACTGTTTGCCCAAGCCGGGCCGCAGCCGTCTTGATTTTTTGCGTATGAGCAAGTTGGGGCAGTGCCGCTATAAATACTGCTGCACCCAGTGGCGTTTGCAATTAGCAATTTTTCGCCAAATAGTTGGGTTAACAGTTTTATATAAGGAGTTTCTCCGCAGCCGGCGCAGGCGCCGCTAAACTCAAATAGCGGCTTATTAAACTGGCTGCCTTTTATGCTAAACCTGTCAAATACGGTGGCAACATTTGTGTGGTTTTTAAGCAGATTATAGAACTTTTGCTCAGTGCTTTCTATTTTTTGCTTTTCAACCATAACAAGTGCCTTATTTTTTGCCGGACAAACAAGGGCGCAGTTGCCGCAGCCAGTGCAGTCCTTTGGCGAAATCTGCACCTTAAAGTTGTAGTTTGGCACGCCAATAGCTGGTTTGCATGGAACTTTGCCGCAAACTGGGTCTGTGCTATTAATTAAATATGGTCTAATAACGGCGTGCGGGCAAACAAGCGAGCAGAAATTGCACTCAATACAGTTTTCGGAAATCCACTGTGGCAGATTGCTTGCAACATCCCGCTTTTCTAGGCTGGCCGTGCCGGTAGGAATAGTGCCGCTTGCGTTAAACGCCGATGTAGGCAGCCCGTCACCCTTGTGGGCAAGGATAGGTTTTAGATAGTTTTCGTAATATTGGTCATTGGTTGGCTTAGGCTGGCTGTCTTGCGCGTCTTTCCAACTTTGTGGATAGTCTATTTTTATAAGGCTAGCAAGCGACATATCCACGGCGGCGAAGTTTTGCCTTAGCACCTCTTCGCCTTTGCTTGCGTAAGATTTTTGCGCCATAGCCTTAATGTATTCTATGCTTTTTTCTAGCGGTAAAAACTTGCCAAGCGCAAAGAATGCCGTTTGCATAACTAAATTTATGCGTCGGTTTAAGCCAACTTGCAAGGCAATATGTTCGGCGTCGATGCAATAGAACGCCAGCTTTTTGCTAGCAATTATGCGGCGGACATCGGCTGGCAGATTTTTATCTAGTTCGGCTACCGTCTTCCATGGTGCGTTTAGCAAAAATGTGCCGCCCGTTTTAATGCCGCTAAGCATATCGTATCTGCCCAAAAAGTGGCGGTTGTGGCATGCAACAAAGTCTGGCTCGTCTATTAAATATGGCATATTGATAGGTTTTTTGCTCATGCGCAGGTGACTGATAGTTAAGCTGCCAGATTTTTTGCTGTCGTAAACAAAATAGGCTTGACCGTACATGCCCGCCTCGCTTGAAATAATCTTTATGCTATTTTTGTTGGCGCTAACCGTGCCGTCAGAGCCGTATCCGTAAAACACGCAGTCCAAAGCCTCGTCCTGCACAGGCAGTTTTTGCTTGGCTTTTGGCAGACTGCTTTTGCTAAGGTCGTCAGTTATGCCCACGGTAAAATGATTTTTAGGGCATCTGCTTGCGGCGTTTTCTAATACACTTACCACCATTTGCGGGGTAAACTCCTTGCTGCTAAGGCCGTACCTTCCGCCCAAAACTTTTATATTTTTGCCTGTTTCGGCAAGGGCACTAATAACATCTTGAGCCAGTGGTTCATAAACTGCACCGCACTCCTTAGTTCTGTCTAAAACGCTAATAACTTGCGCCGTAGAAGGAATGCATTTTGCAAACCTTTGGCTGTCAAAAGGCCTATATAACCTAACCTTTATAACGCCAACTTTTGCGCCGGCGGCGGCCAGTTTTAACGCAGCAGAAATGGCAGTATCTGCCCCCGAACCCATGCAAACTATTACATTTGTGGCGTCTTTTGCGCCGTAGTACTCAAATGGCGCGTACTTTCTGCCCGTCGCCTTGCTTATAGCGCCAAAAATTTGCTCATATGCGGCAGCAACGCCGTTATACAAAGGCTGACTTGCCTCACGGTTTTGAAAATATATGCTTTGGTCTTGACTAGTGCCACGCATGCTTGGCGCTAGCGGGGTAAGACCAACGGGGCGACTTTGCAAAACTGAAAAACTATTTGCAATATTGCGCACAACGTCGTCAGATATAGGCTCTATTGTGTTGATTTCATGACTCGTTCTAAACCCGTCAAAAAAGTGGAGCATAGGCAGCTTGCAAACTTGAGTGGCAATGTGGCTAGCTAGAGCCATGTCTTGCGCCTCTTGCACACTGCTGCTGGCTAACATGCCAAAGCCAGTTGGACGGCAGGCATAAATGTCGCTGTGGTCGCCAAAAATGCTAAGTGCATGCGTAGCGACAGTTCTTGCTGCTACATGAATAACGCACGGCAAGCCTTCGCCAGCAATTTTATACATGTTTGGTAACATCAAAAGCAGCCCCTGACTACTTGTAAATGTGGTTGCATTTGCTCCCGCCGTAAGCGCACCATGAAGGGCGCCACTTGCGCCGCCTTCGCTCTGCATCTCGGTTACGGACACCGTGTTGCCCCATAAATTCTTCTTGCCCGCAGCAGCCCAAGCGTCTATATTTTCTGCCATAGGGCTACTTGGGGTAATTGGATAAATAAAGGCATGGTCGGCAAACAAATATGCCATGCTGGCACAAGCTGTGTTGCCGTCTATAGTAATTCTGTTGTTCATAAAATCTCCAAAAATTTATGCAGTTTTAGTTTGATTATTAGCATAATAATCTAATTATAAGATTTTAATTAAAACTAGTCAAACAAATGTAAAAATAATATTGAAATTTAATAACTTTCATGATATAATAGCGCCATGCAAAACTATAAATTACAAGTTATGTACAATGGCAAAAATTATAGCGGCTGGCAAATTCAAGACGGAAAATCTACCATAGAGGGCTGCTTAACCCGGGCCATAAAGGATTTTAGCGGCCAAGATGTGGTTGTTGTTGGCAGCGGCAGAACTGACGCCGGTGTTAGCGCCTTTGCGCAAGTGGCAAATGTAAAATTGCAAAAACAAATGCCCGAGCAAAAGTTGATGCACGCCATAAATAGCCACTTGCCGGCAGATATTAGGGTTACGGGAGTACAAAAGGTTGACGGCAACTTTAATGCCAGATTTAGTGCAAAAGTAAAAACTTATCATTATTATTTTTATACAAGCCTTGTAAACCAGCCTCTTTTAGATGCATTTGCACTAAAAACACGGCAAAATTTAGACATAAAAAGTATCAAAAAAGCCTGCAAATACTTAGTTGGTACCAAAAATTTTAAAAGTTTTGTTGCGGCACGCAGTGGGAAAACCAATTTCGAAAGAACAATAACTAGCGCCAAAATTCAAAAAGTTGGCAAAAACTTGTATAGACTATCAATTAGCGGCACAGGTTTTTTGTACAACATGGTGCGCATTATTATGGGTACGCTAATTATGGTGGGCGAGGGCAAACGAACCCCTGCCGATTTTAAAGCAATAATCGCCGCACAAGACCGCACTAAAGCTGGCAAAACTGTTCCCCCAACCGGCTTAATTCTCTATAACGTGAAATACTAACAATAAATAGCCTAAATGTAAATTTAAGCTATAAAACGACCATTTTAGACAAATAACATTAATTTAGAGATTTAATATTTCTTTAATGCTTTGGCAAGCTGGTCAGAGCAGTCGTCAAAATTGTGCTTTGGTTAGCCCACATAAAAAATATTTTATGTGAGCTTATTTTTAGCGCAATTTTTCCTCTCCCCATAGGTTTTTGTTAAAAACCTATGGGGGCCCCAAAGGTGGCACAAGCTGCCCCATTAAAGATTATCAAAAACTATATTTATATTTATTTGCCTAAATATTTCTTCAATGCTTTTGCTAATTGATCGGGGCAGCTTGTGCCGTTGCGGCAAGGTATGCCCTCTAGTAATTCAATAACTTCGGTTATAGGTCTGCCTTCGGCAAGTTTAGCCACGCCAAGTGTGTTGCCGGGGCAGCCGCCCCAAAACTTTATGTTGCATACTTTATCCCCGTCTATATCAAATGTAATCTGACGGCAACATGTGCCAGTTGTTATAAATGTTTCCATGTTTTTTATCCTTTAAGTTGTTTTTATTGCCAAAAGTTTGCAAAATTTTTTACGGTGCATTTGCTAAATAATTTCGAATTTTTTGCCAAAAGTTTTTAATAGCACATTTTTGGCTATTCTTCTATTAGTATATTATAAATTGCCGCATACACATCGCTTGCTTTATCTAGCCAGCGCTTGTAAATTTGTTTTGCCACCGCTCGGTTTGGCGCGTTTAATTTAAGTTCTAGTTTTGTGCCAAGTGGCTCGGTTATTTTTAAAAGCACAGTGTAGCTACCATCGGCATTTTTGTAGTAATCCCTAAAATATTCTTGCCGGCGCCTAAAGTTTAGTCGATTTTCTTTTACAAAATTGGTTATTTCATCTCGCAAACTTGTTGGAATTTTGGCAAAAAAGTAACTGAGGCAGTTTCTGCCGTCGTTGGTTATGGTGTAGTACTTTACACCAGACTGATTTGTGCTTTCTACAATAAACCCGGTGTCCAAAAGGTCGGCCATAATTTCCTTGCAAGTAATGTAGCTTATCCAATTATTGCGGCTGCAACACATTTCGGTTATCGAGGCGTCTGTTAGCGGCATTTCCATATTCTCAAAAACATAAAGCATAACAAGTTTGCTAATAGTGGTGTTGTTTGCTGTATCCATGCGCCCCTCCCTTTTTGTGTCCGTGGCTAGTATAACATAGAGTTTATAAAAAGTGAATAACTTTTTTAAATTTTTTGCAAAAAATGCAAAATTTTGGCTAAAACACCACAAAATGATTGAGATTTTGCTTCCAGTGTGCTAATATGTTTACTACTTATGGGAGCCACAAAATGAAAATATCTAAACAAGATATACAAATTTTTACCGACGCCTGCGACAACATGGTTAGCAGCAAGTTTATATTAGTAGACAAGCGTATTGGTGATATTTTAAAGGCAATTGCGCAATGCAAGCCAGTATACAACACCATAGCCAAATGCGTAATCAACTTCAATTTTGATGCCGAATGGAAAATTGCCACGGCAAAATTGGGTGATTTTAGACTGCCAGAGGACGCCAAAAGAATAGTCGCCCTAGTATTTTTTATGCTAAACAGCATAGATAGCGGTAAAATTAACATTAGCAACCTGCTAATGCAACATTTTAGCAAGGACGAAGACAAGCGCAGTAGTTACACCGTCTTTTGCGAAAAGATTATTTTACCCTTTAAAAATTGCATTGTAAATGCACTTTGTCCCGAAAGTAAGCCAGCAAAACTAAAAGAAACGGCGGCGGATGCCGAGCGGTTAGCCGCAGTGCCAGCCGATGTTATAAATAGGCTAGACTTTTTGGCAAAGGATATAAAAGAATATGCCCTAGGTGCAAAAAAAATAAAGGGCTGCAAAGTGTCAAAACCAACTTATATGCAACTTTTAGAGTGTCTAATATTTGCAGTTAAGTTGGCAAACCTTGTGCAAGTACGCTTGCTAGCCAGCAGTTTGGTAGAGCTAAGCGGCAAAGATAAGGAATTAATTAGCCGCCTTAGTGGTATACTAGAAATAGTTTAAAAAATTAGTTAAATTGCCAAAATTTGCAATAAAGGAGCAAAATATGACAGATTTAGAATTAATTAAGCAAATTGATGCCGTTATAGAGCAGTACACTAAATATTGGGCAGAAGATCTTAAAAAACTTTATGACAAATATGGCGATAAACTAGAAACCGAAAAGGGCGAAAAGCCGCTTAAAAAGCTTACAAAAAAGTATTCGCCAATATTTGCAGACTTGCTTTTTGAGCGTGAAGACGTGTACAACCGAATTGTTGCTGCAAGCGAAGCCGAGTTTATGGACGAGTTTAAGCCAAAGGTAGACCAAGAAAAGGTTGGTGCAAGCAAACCACAAATTAAAACAATGCAACAAATTAGCGACGAAATTTATCAAAAAATTACGCCAAAAGACGGCGAAGAATAGGCAAAAATTATGGAAATTAAATCTAAGGGGCGCTATGCGGTGCGCGTAATGGCAGATATTGCTAGGCATAAACAAGATGCCGAGTTTGTTTCGGTTGCAGACATTGCGGCAAGGCAAGACATATCTGTAAAATATTTAGAGCATATTATTGCCCAGCTTGTTGGGGCGGGGCTACTTATTAGCCAAAGGGGCAAACTTGGCGGCTATAAACTATCTAAATTACCCAAAGAATATACCATTATGGAGATACTAAAATGCACGGGTGAGCGCGTGCAAATTTCTAATTGTGACAAGCGTCCAGACTGTCCGCACGTCGGCAAGTGCGACACCCAAGGCGTTTGGGGCGCCCTAGACAGCCTAATTAGCGACTATCTAAGCCGCGTCACCCTGCAAGACCTGCTAGACCGAACTTACAACAAGTAATTTTAAATTTTTTATAAAAGTGGTTGACAAGGCGTAAAATGTGGAATATAATAAAATCCTACTGTGGTGGTAGGATTTTATTTTGTAGATATTATTTGTCTGCAAAATGTACATACTAAAAAAGGAGCAAATAATGATATATTTAGATAACGCAGGCACAACAAAGCCTAGCGAAAAAGCCATAGAGGCAATGGTTAAGTGCCAAACAGAGTTTTTTGGTAATCCTAGCAGTTTGCACACAGCGGGGCAGAAAGCAAAGGAAGTGCTAGAAGACGCCAGAGCAAAAATAGCAAGCTGTTTGGGTGCTGATGTCGGAGAAATTTACTTTACGGCAGGCGGTAGCGAAAGTGACAACTGGGCAATCAATTCGGCTGCCGAGTTTGGTGCAAGAATGGGTAAAAAACACATTATTACTAGCAGTTTTGAGCATCACGCCGTGCTGCACACCCTAAAAAAGTTAGAAAAAAACGGCTTTCAAGTTACATATTTGCCAGTGCATGAAGACGGCATTGTGCAAATAGACGAGCTTAAGGCGGCGCTTAGGCCAGACACATGCCTAGTTACAATAATGCACGCCAACAACGAAATTGGAACAATTCAGCCAATAAGTCAAATTGCCCAAATTTGCAGAGAGCATAAGGTGCTGTTTTTTAGCGATTGCGTGCAGACGGTGGGGCAGCTGCCTATAAATGTGCATGAGCTTGGCATAGATATGATTAGCTTTTCTGGCCATAAATTTCACGGCCCTAAGGGTGTAGGTGGATTATATTGCCGCCGTGGCGTTCCGCTACTATCATTTATAGAGGGCGGCGCGCAAGAAAAAGGTCGCAGAGCAGGTACCGAAAACTTGCCAGCAATTGTGGGCATGTCGGTAGCCTTAGAAGAAGCGGTAAGCCTTATGGACAAAACGGCTAAACACGAAACCAAACTAAGAGATAAACTTATAAAAGGGCTTAGCAAAATTCCTCATAGTGCCTTAAACGGCAGCGCCACAAATAGGCTTCCAAACAACTTTAATATGTGTTTTGAGGGCATAGAGGGCGAAAGTCTGCTGCTATTACTAGACGACAAAGGTATTTGCGCGTCTAGCGGAAGCGCTTGCACTTCGGGTTCGCTAGACCCAAGCCATGTTCTGCTTGCTATTGGCAGACCGCACGATGTTGCACACGGTTCGTTAAGGCTTACGCTTAGCAGGTTTACAACCGAAGCCGAAATTGACGCCGTTATAAAGGCTGTGCCAGAGATTGTGGACTATTTGCGAAAAATGTCGCCAGTTTGGGATGCCCTTGTAAAAGGCAAAAAAGAGTTTATGCTCTAAAATAAAAAATTGGGGCTAAAAGCCCAAAGGAGAAAGATATGTTATATAGCGAAAAGGTTATGGACCATTTTAGAAACCCACGCAATGTGGGCGAGATTGCCGACGCCGACGGAATTGGCGAGGTTGGCAATGCCAAGTGTGGAGATATTATGCGTGTGTACATTAAAGTAAAGGACGGCATAATAGAAGATGTAAAGTTTATGACATTTGGCTGTGGCAGTGCAATAGCCACCAGCAGCATGGCAACCGAACTTATAAAAGGCAAGCCAGTAAGCGAGGCGCTAGATTTAACTAATCAAGCCGTGGTGGAGGCGCTAGGCGGGCTACCTGCCTATAAACTGCACTGTTCGGTGCTAGCTGAAGAAGCGGTTAAGGCAGCCATAGTAGATTACTACAACAAAAACAATATTCCTTATGACAAACAGAAATATTGCGCTGGCGACTGTCCTTGCATCCACGAGCATGACAAAACAGAAGACTAATTTACATTGCAATGCAAACAAAAATATAAAGATTGGCAAAAATTTAAAAAGTTTTGCTAATCTTTTTTTGCGAGCGCTAGTATAGGTCGGTAAAGCGGTGCTTGCCGGTGGCGTCTTTGTAACTAATTATTGTGGACAAGTTGACATTTTCTACGCTTTTAAAAATATTGTCTTCTATTTGCGGGTCTTCCTTGGCAATGCTAGCAATTATTCCCTTAACTTTTTTGCGTTTAGAGCCAGCATAGTCTATATTGCAGCCGGCGTCGCTACAAGTGTTGGTAAAGCGGCAGGCACACTGGATAAAGTGCAAATTGTTGTAATCTCGCCACTTTATAATATCTTTTTCTCTAACCAAATACATTGGACGAATAAGCTCCATGCCCTCAAAATTGGTGCTTTTTAGCTTGGGCATCATGGTTTGAACCTGCCCACCATAGAGCATGCCCATTAAAATAGTTTCTATAACGTCGTCGTAGTGGTGGCCAAGAGCAATCTTATTGCAGCCCAAAATTTTTGCCTGATTATACAAATGCCCCCGTCGCATGCGTGCGCACAGATAGCATGGAGATTTTTCTACCTTAAATACGCTGTCAAAAATGTTGGTTTCAAAAATGGTTAGCGGAATGCCCATTAGTGCGGCATTTTTCTCAATTATCTCACGATTTTCTTTGCTATAACCGGGATCCATAACCAAAAAAACCAGCTCAAAATTAAATTTATTGTGGCGTTTTAGTTCCTGAAACAGCTTGGCCATAAGCATGGAGTCCTTGCCGCCAGAAATGCAGACGGCAACCTTGTCGCCCTGGCTGAGCAGTTGATACTCGTTTATACCTTTGCAAAACTGACTAAAAATATTTTTGTGAAAATACTTGTTCTTGCGCAGACTGTCTTCTATTTGCGCCGTTTTGTTGCCGTTTAAGCTCTCTACCAAATGGTCTTTAAGCCACCCCGTGTAGCCACCACTAAGGCTGCGCGCAATATATCCAGCTTCTACCAACTTTTGGGCAACGCCAATGCTCACTGTGCCGCTTTTACAACAAATAATATATTCCTTACTTTTGTTTAATTTGGCGGCGGGCTGCAGAATGTCTTTTTCTTCTATATTAATTGCCCCAGCAATATGCCCCAGCGCAAAAGCTTCGGCACTTCTTATGTCGATAATCTCGTACTTATCCTTATCTTTTTTGCCTAAGCAAGAGTAACTTATTTCTATGTTAGTATCTTCCATGTATTAGATATTAGCAAAAAGCTACAAAAATTTCAACAGAAAATATAAATAACTTGAAAATTTTTTGCCAAAACTTTAAATACACTTTATTTTTTACACATTTTTATACTGTATTGTATACTAATTTTGCGTAAAATACAAACTTTTCATAAATAATACGGCTTTATTATTGCTAAAAACTGCAAAAACCCGCAAAAATATGTAAAAATACGTAAAAATTTGGGGTTTACTTAAATTGGTGTGTTTTTTAATAAATAATTAATTTTTTGCTAACTATTGTGCTTTGTTGGGTTAACAATAGCAAATTTAGTGGTGCCGTCACTAGTTGGCAATACCTTTTTTAACAAAAGTAACTTCGCTATCTTTGCCCATAGGCTTGTATTGTCCGCTTTTAGGAACTTTTTCCCCGGTTTAACAAATTTTTTTATTTTTCAACAAATTATTATCACTAGTATTTGTTAATTGACAAAATTTAATGCAAAAAGCGCAGTTTTGATAAAAATTTATTAAAAACAGCATTATTTATAGTTTATTAAATAATATATACAAATATATACAAATAATTGAAATTAATTTGACAAAGATTTAGTTTTGTGGGATAATAACTTAATTATAATAATTTTAAGACTATAAATGGAGAATTGATTTTGAAGAAACTAAAGATATGTTTTATAGCCTCATCTGGTGGGCATTTAACTGAGCTAAAAAATTTATCTGGCATAGCAACAAAATACAACTCGTTTTTAGTAACAGAGGGCAAGCAAAAAAGTGTTACTAATTTTTGCAAAAAGCAATATTTTGTAAGAGTTAGTAACAGAAAGGAAAAGTTTTTTTTATTTAAATTTGTACTAGTTGCTATAAAGCAATTTTTTATATTTATTAAAGAGCGTCCAAATGTCATTATAACAACAGGTGCACTTTGTTGTTATCCTATGGTAAAATTTGCAAAAATGTTTAGAAAAAAAGTTGTTTACATAGAGAGTTACGCCAGAATAGATGACCTTTCTATGACAGGGAAAAAATTATATAAAAATGCAGATTTATTTTTGGTGCAGTGGCCAGAACTGGCGCAAAAATATTCAAAGGCAAAATACGTTGGCTCTTTTTTTGGAGGGGAACAATGATTTTTGTAACTGTTGGCACCCAAAAATTTAATTTTAACAGGCTGCTAAAAAAGATTGATGAATTTGTAGAAAACAAAACTATAACAGATAGCATATTTGTTCAAACAGGGCACTGCACTTATATTCCAAAAAACTGCGAACATGCAAAATTTTTGGCTCCGCAGGAGATGACTCAAAAATTTAAGGATTGCAGCATGGTAATATCTCATGGTGGTGTTGGTAGCATACTAGATGCTCTATATTTAGGCAAAACTGTGATTGCATGCCCAAGGCTTGCCACATACAAGGAGCATGTAGATGATCATCAAAAAGAAATTTGTAAAAAATACGGCGAATTAAATTATATAATTTATTGTGAAGATGTAGAAAACTTGGCGGCAGCAATAGAAAAGGCTAAAAATTTTAAATCTTTATACAAGGTATTCGATGGCTCAAAGCAAAAAATTTGCGATACAATTTGCGAATTTTTAGACGGTTTAAACAATAAAGAAAAATCTAGAAAAAACAAAGGGGACTAAAGCAAAATTTACAATTGCTAAAAAATTAAACATGAAAATATTGATGGTTAGTACAGTAGGATATCATATAAATGGCATAGCCAGTGCCATAGTTTCCTTTTGCAGAGGAATTTACGCTTGCGACCCATCTGTAGAAATAACAATAACTTCAATTGATAAAGTTAATGATAAATATATGCCAATACTCAATGATTGCAAAGTTAATATTTTGCAAATTCCAAAGCGAAAAAACTTGTTAAAATATTACAGAGCGTTAAAAAAAATTGCCAAATCGGACAACTGGGATATTATCCATATTCACGGAAACAGTTCAACAATGGTTTTAGAGTGTAAGGCGGCAAGAGCAAATAAGCATGCAAAAATTATTGCACATGCTCATGCAACTGGTACTAAACACCCAATACTTCATAAACTTTTAAAAAAGTCTTTTAACAACAAATTGGATTATGCATTTGCTTGTAGTAAAGATGCTGGAAACTTTGCATTTAATAGAGATTTTGATGTTGTAAACAACGGCATGGACATAAACGCATACGCATTTAACTTAAATGCTCGAAATTTAATGAGAGAACAACTTGGGCTAAACAATAAAATAGTTTGTCTACATGTAGGCCTTTTTAACTATGTAAAAAATCAAGAGTTTTTGGTTAAGTGTGCCGAAAAACTTCAACAAACTCATCATTTTATTTTTGTTGGTGGAGGCGTTAATTACCAAAGAATTAACCAACTTGTTAAAAACATGGGCTTAAAAAACATCACATTTGCAGGTGTGCAGTCTGATGTTGCAAAATATTACTCTTTGGCCGATTGTTTTTGTTTGCCCAGTTTGCAAGAGGCGTTTGGATTGGTGCTTGTAGAGGCTCAAATTAACGGGTTAAACTGTATAGCAAGTGATAGCGTTAGCAGATATTCTTTAGTTGATAATAATTTGGTTAAATATCTTCCGCTAGATGTAGATTTATGGGTAGATGCTTTAAAACAAGCAAAAATAAGAACACATTTTAAACAAGATTTAAATAAGTTTAGTAAATTTGGCTACAAGTTTAGCGGCGAGCAATTACTTAATACGTACAAAAAAGTTGCCGAGGTTAAGCAAAATGAAAAAGTTGTCTAATCTGTTGGATAAATGGTGGTTTATACTTATATTGGGAATTATCTATTTTAAGCCCAAATATTTTATGTATGAATATGGTTTAAGAATTATCTATAATGCATTAGAGTATTTAATGGTGCCTATATTTTTAATTTGCATTTACCACATTATTTGGAATATAATTAAAAACAAAAAATTTCCAAGTGTCTTTTTAATTTTATTTACGCTTTATGGTGTTATGGTGTTTATATCATCTTGTATAAACGGTGTAACTTTATTAAATTCTAGCTCTAATATTGTAAGAATAGTAAGTTTATGTTACATAATAGAGTATTATGCTAACACTGGCAGATTTAAAAATCTTGTTAATGTTTGGTTTTGGTACTATTTAGCAATTATTGGTATAAATTTTTTAACTATTTGTATATTGCCAAATGGCATAAATGCAACTTTTTATGGAACAACTGAAAATCCATTGTATTTGGTGGCAGAAGACAACGGGCAGGCCTTGTGGAATGTTTTGTTTATAGTACTTTGCCTTTTGCAATTTAGATTTTCTGAAAATAAAGGTAGATACTATTACTTATTAGCGCTTATACTGCCTTTTATTAGCATGGTTTTGGTGGATAGTGCCTCGTTTAAGGTAACAATTATAGTGTTGTTTGTTGCTTTATTGGCAATGTCGCTTGTTAAAA
The DNA here is from genome assembly GCA_964437615.1 of uncultured Lachnospiraceae bacterium. Classification (GTDB taxonomy): domain Bacteria; phylum Bacillota; class Clostridia; order Christensenellales; family UBA1242; genus RGIG4790. Next base: position 77,856 of record CAYTHL010000001.1, read on the forward strand.
AAGCATTTACAAGCCGCACAATTAGCGTGCTTGGGGCTATTAGTTTATGTTTTTTAATGGTTTGTATTTTAAATCCAAAAATATTTAATTCTATTTTGGAATTTATTGGTAAAATTACTAACCGAAGTTCTTCGTTTACTGGCAGACAAACATTATGGACTGCTGCCATAGAAAAAATAAAACAAAGCCCTTGGATAGGCTATGGCAAGAGTGATGTTAACCCTATACCGATATGGGGCGGGTACTATACGGCACATAATATGTATTTGGAAGTGCTTTTGTATGGTGGCATTTTAGCTTTTATTCCATTTATTTTAGCGTTGGCTGTTTTGTTTGTTAAAATGTTTAAAAATCATACTTCAACAACCTCAATTTACCTTAGTTGCGCTACAATAGCCGTACTACTTTTTGGCGTTGTAGAGGCTCATATGCTAATTTACCCAGCATTTGCAATTTTTACAATAATGTCGTCTGTAAATAAGATAGATGCGCAAGCGCCTTTGGAGAAGCCTTGCGGAAGCTTTTGGACAAATTTGAAAGAAAAAAATAGCGGTAAAAAAAGAACGCTCACAAAAGGTAATAATTCTAGCGATAACAAAAATGTGGAAGGCGATATTATTAATGCTGTGGGTGGTTCTGACAATACGGATTTATTAGCTGAGCAACAAGATAGCAGCAAAGATAAAAGTAATAAGGGCAGTGATTTAGATAAAGCCGCAATAGCAGGAGAAAGGCAATAATGACCAAAAAGAAAAATGCCATTATAAATGTTGCCGTTTCCATACTTTTTAAGTTTTTAATGCTTGCGGCCGATGTTATTATTGTAAGATTTATTATAAAGTTTGCGGGCAATCAAATTAACGGGCTAAACTCGTTATTTAAAAGCATTATTGGAGTTTTGTCTTTGGCAGAACTTGGCATGGGCACGGCCATAACCTATTGCATGTACAAACCAATTGCCGACGGCGACACACAAAAAATTGTTGCATTATATTGCTTGTTTAAAAAAATATATCTATGCGTAGGGCTTGTAATATTAGGTTTAGGGCTTGTAATTACACCATTTTTGCCATTTTTTGCGTCGGGATACACTATGGACGCAAATATTTATGTTTGCTTTTTACTCACTCTTGCTTCTACTGTGTTATCTTATACATATAGTTCGGGATTATCCTTAATTAATGCTTACAAAAAAAATTACATTACCACCGCCTTATCTTCTGGCACAACTTTGCTTTGCTATATTTGCCAAATATTAGTTCTTTACTTTACTGGCAATTATTATATTTACCTAACCGTGCACATTTGCACCAATTTTGTATTGCTTATTTTAACAAAACTCTACAACCGTAAGCACTATAAAGAAATTGTCACGCAAAAGGCACAAATAGACCCGCAAACCAAAAAAGATGTTAGCAAAAATGTGGGCGCTATGTTTATGCATAAACTTGGGTCTGTGCTAGTTTCTACATTTGACAGCTTGATAATCTCTACCTTTATAAGTGTAACTGTGCTAGGCTATTACAGCAACTACATTACTATTGCTAGTGCCTTAAATGCTCTACTTTGCCTATGTTTTTCGCCACTAACCAGCATAATTGGGCACGAGGCAGTTACCAATAAAGACAATCTAAACAAAATATTTAGAATTATGCTGTTTATAAATTTTAGCTTGGGCATTGTATTTTTTATGGGATACTTTGCAATTATCAATCCGCTTATTACATTGTTTTATGGAAAAGGTCTACTATTAGATAATGCCACCATAATAGTAATAACAGTAAACTATTTTGTTACATTTATGCGGCAGACAATACAGCTATTTAGAAATGCGCAAGGCATATTTTATTATGACCGCTGGAAACCTTTTTTTGAGGGCGTAACCAACCTTGTTTTAAGCATTATTTGCGTTAAGTTTATTGGGCTTTATGGCGTTATTTTGGCAACTATTTTTACAAACCTTACAATAAACTATACAATAGAGCCTCATGTTTTGTTTAAATACGGATTTAATAAAAAAGCAAGCGGATATTATTTAAGAACTTATGGTTTAGTTGCCGTATTTGCCGTTTGTTTAATTATTTATATATTGTTGCCGCTACCAACGGTAAGCAATTTGTTTGTTCAAATATTAATTAACGGCTTTACCTCGGTGGCTATTGCTATAATTCCAGTAATTATATACTTTTTAGTAGATGTTAAAATGCGTAAAGAGCTTGTTAATATGATTAAAAATTGGCTTAAAAAGAAACCAAAACCATTATTGGCCAATGCGCAAACTAGCACAAACTTAGATGTGCAGCCAACACTGGGCGACGCAATGGGCGACAAAAAAGAAAGCGGCGAAAATAAGCCGTTAATTGAGCAAGCAGGCGATGTTTTGTTGTGTATAGATAATTCACAGGTTAGCAAACAAGAAAATACAGATTTGTCGGCTAATAGCCAAAGTGATGACCCTTTGTTAAATGGCGCAGAGGGCGGCGGTGGCGGCGATAAGCAAAAGTAGAATAGGGTAGCAGTAAGGATTGATGCGCTCTTTGGTTGCAAGCCTTTCAAACAGCATAATTATAACTAGTCCGCATACCGAAACGGCATCGGCAACGCCAAGATTCATGCGGCTAGCTAGGTAAAAAACGCACAACTGACTTACAACTCTACAAAATCCTACCACCATAAGCCACGGGTCGGTGACAACATTTTTTAGCGTTTTGGGAAATTTTTTGGCTATACAAGCCCCGCAAATTAATAGCATTATGTAGTTTTGCACCATCAAATAAATGGCAGGGTGCAAGCTTGTTACTGCCGACGGCAAAGCTCCTTTAATAACCGAAATTAGCACCCAAATACCAAGAAAAACAAACCCTATTTTAGGGTTACATTTTTTCTCTGTGGCAGATTTTCCGCCTTCTAAAACGGCTAACAGCAAACACGCAACCAAAATGGCACAAATTAAGCCTATCTGCCACCCGTTTAGCGCTTGACCAAAAAAAATCCAGCATACAATGGCAAGTAGGGCAATGTATACTTCGCTGACGCCCTCGGCTATGCTCATGGGCAAGTGTTTGCTCGCCTTTGCCCAACAATAAACTGTCAAAACTCCCAAAACGCTTAAAAGGCACAAAAAGCCTATTTCGGCAAAGTTTGCAGAGCTTTTTGCGGGCAAATAAAACAAAAGCCCCAAGCCAGCCGGCAAACTAATTATAGCCGACCAAAAAGCCACGCCAAAAGCAGCATCGCCTGTGCAAGACTTTGTGCATTTATACCCGATGGTTTCACCAGCGTTGGTGAACACCATTAAAATTAGCAAAAAATAAACCATAAAACCAATTTATTTTATGATTATCTTCGCCCTTATTGTGATTACCAACCCTTTTTTTAGCACACAAAAGTGACAACTTTAAAACACCCCTGCCGGCGGAACTTTTATTAATAGCATCACTCACGCCAGCAAAATTCACTAATAGTTTTACCTCTGCCGGCAATATTCACTAAAAAACGAACCTCACCGGCGATAATAATCACCAGCTTCGGCAATCTTTTGAGTAAAAAACTCTCATACATTTTTACAATATTAGCAGTAAAATCAAGATTTTATGTTCTTAAAGTACTATCTTTTACAACAATATTATATATAAAAACAGGTCAACTGGTCAACTTAATAAAATTTTTAACTTTTCACTTTTAATTTTTAACTCAAAAACAATCAAATGGGTAAAAAGTGTAACATGAAAAGTTAAAAGCTAAAAATACCAAACAAAAAATCCTCACTATGCTGGTTTGGATTGTTTTTTATGTTGGCGCAGGGGACAGGATTCGAACCTGCGAACGCTTTTACACGCTACACGATTTCCAATCGTGCTCGTTCAACCAAACTCCGACACCCCTGCTTAAGGTTTATTTTTACGTAAGCCATGTTAGTGTAACATAATTTTTGCAAAATTAAAAGTGTTTTTTAGTTTTTGATGATATTTCTTGCAAATTTTTAAAAAATTAAATAATATCTATTAATGAATGTTAAGTATAAGTAATAACAAAAAATTTTATCCATGCTGTGGCAATCATTGCCCAGCGGATAATCTGAAATGCCCAACTGGTATGGCTCACTTTGGCAAAGCCGTGCCTAATTTTTGCGGGCATGCCAGCGGCAAGGGAAAGGGACATAGACCAAATGTGGAGATATATCCAAACTTTCAACTGATAAAAAATTGTGGTTATATTGCGTAAATGCGGTCATTTTTTGCATCATGGTGGTGGAGATAATGCTGGGGCGGCAAACGCGTTGCTTCAAAATTTAACGCCAACAGAAAAGAATACGCTACTTTTACTGTTAAACAAATGCTCAAAAAACGCCTAATTTTGTAAATAATAGCGCAGCACTGGCTAAATACTACAATATACTTGCAATTTTATTTACAAAATTTAAACTAATTTATTCTACATTTTAATTAATTTTGCAATAAATGGCGCAGGATTTGGCTTTTTAAATCAATAAATACGCTAATTATCGCAAATTTGCCATAAAAACAGATAAATTATATATAAAATTTAACAAAAATTAACTTTTTTGGGCTTTAACTATTGCAAAATTAGTAGTTATGAGGTATAATTAAAAAGTAAAGGAGAAAACTTATGAATATAAAACAATCTGCTGCTGATGCGGCAAAGCAAGAATATCTTGATAAAATTTATAAAACTGAGCTTGTTCGTGACCCAAATACATTAAAATACACTCTTGGGGACGAAAAGTTAGACGCGCTTTTTGATTTGCAGCAAGTTAATGCGGCTTTTGCTCCTAGTCAAGAAAGCCTACATACATTTGCTGCGGCAAGTTATTTATATGGGTTATTGGGGTATGTTGCCACCAACTATACGGCGGTGCCGGGCGGATTTTTAGCAACATACAAAAACAAGAATGATAATGCTACAATTTTAATTACTGACGAAGACGGGGCATATTGGCGAGAAGACTTGTGCAAGTTGTGTCAAAAAACTGTGGCAAAAACAAATATTACCAGTGCTGAGCGTCAATTTTTTGACGGACTAAACAGCGAAATTGCGGCCGATAGTATTACCCTTTTGCAAACTTGCTTTGTTGCAGGGCAGCGAATTGGGGAAGATAAAGCACTTATCTTTTTAAAAGATAGAATTGCCGACGCTATCTTTCCGTTTAGTTTTTCAAAAGAGCCTCTTAGCTTAAATTGCAAAAATTGCAACGATAATCATGCACTTTTGGACAGATTTTGCAGCAAAGAGTTGTTCGGCAAATATTTTTCAGATATTACCCCAGAGCAACAACAGCAAGCTATAAATATGCGCGATAAAATACTTTCAGAGTGGATTTTGCCCGGCTATTTTACCTTTGTTGGCAACAAAAAGGGGCAGACTATAGCCCGTGATGCACAGGTTTTGAATGACAGCCGACGCCTTACCGAACTTTATTCTAGCTATGGAGTTAAAAATCCGCATGCATTAGTTGCCATTTTAAACATGTGCACTACAGATTATTCGGCAGATGTTGTGTATAATCTATTAGAGTGCTTGCAGAAGGGTACGCCGCTTAGTGCCGCCGTATATAATACTGAGAAAATTGCACCAAGCACCCCAAATAACAAACAACAAGTTGCTGCCCGCCGTGAAGAATTTTGGCGTCAATTTTAACACATACCAGTTAAATTCCCTAAAAAGTAGCTAAATTGCTATTAAATCACCACAAATTTGCGCTTTTTTGCCACTTTTAAAACACTAAACAATATAAACTTCTAATTTTTCTGCAAATTTTAATATTTTTATTTAAAAATAAAGTAAGCCTTGAAGGGTTTACTTTATTTATTGGTTGATTTTTTCTTAAATACATGTTTGTTTAAAAAATAAAATGAAACCAAAATTAAATTAATTTTTAACCGATGCTATTTTTTCTTTTAATGCATTTGCTAGAATTTGCGAGAAATTGAATCCATATTCTTCTCCTAAATCATTTAAATCTTTAGGAATACTTACAGATTTTTTAACACTTTTTGCTAAAGATTTTTTGTATTCATCAAAATCTAACTCAACTAAAGAAGAAAAATCTCCAGGTTTTTCTAATTTTAAAGATTTGATGTCTGATGCTTTTGGAAGTTTAGCTTTATCAAAATCTCTGTATTCAATTGCAATTGCTCCAATGCAATCTTTTGCCATATAAATTGCTTCTTCCAAAGTTTCGCCACAAGTTGTGCCTTGTAAATCTGGTATAAAAACGCTATAACCATTTTCTTCTTTTCTAAAAATTGCTGGATAAACTAAAATTTCTTTTTTCATAATATAACCTCCAACATATATTAATTGATATAATTATTGACAAGCTAGGGCTTATTTAAGCCCAGCTTGCTTTAGAATTGCCTCTTGTGTTCCATTTGGCATTTCTTTATTGTGATAGGGTAAGACAAATTTATTAGGTTTACCTTGTTTTTGATATATTCTATGCGAGCCAGTTTGCCTAAGGAATTGCCAACCATTTTGTAATAATAGTTTTTCGACTTCTTTTGGTTTTGTCTTGGTTCTCCTTTATACACTTATGTTATACGCATTAATACGCATAATGTCAAGCCTTTTTCGATATTTTTTAATACTTTTTCAAAAATGTCACTTTCTTGGTATATTTTTAAGTTTATCACTATATTTTTATGCGTATGGCAATATAGCAACTATAAAATAGAACAAGAATTTCTAATAAATTATATTCAAAAATTAAAATTATAGATATTATAAAGAAAAACGGATATTACCTTGTAAAGGGAGATGTACAATAATGGAAAACAAAAAGTAAAATTTAATGATAAGCATATTAATAAGTTTGTTTGGAATGCTGGAGATATTACTATTACAGATGAAAATGGCAATGAATTGCCAAAGAAGTAGATTATATCAAAATTAATAGTGCTGAGGTAGAATATCAAGTGTTATTTTTACGTGCCTAGTTATGTAAGGAAGGCGCAAAGAGATGATAGGTAATATAAACCACGCTTACCAGCACTATATAAAATTAAATACAAGTATAATGTTTGTATTTCAGCTATAAATATATTTGTCTAAAGACTAAAAAGAGTGGAAATTTTCCACTCTTTTTGAGAATTCCTTCCGCCCGCATTTAAACATCTCGTCACTACAAAGCAATAACTAAAATAACCTTGTAGCTGCAGTTCGTGTTGCACATTAATGACACGTCGCCTATTTTGGTCTTCACCAGGGCTCAGATTTTATAAGTATCTCAAATTCTCCGAAACATACTCACTGTGTTAAACTTTAAGGCCGGGCCGAGAGTTCTTAGATGTTAAGTTGTAGGATTCACACGCTATTTAGTATTGCGCCATCTCTGCATATAAATATGCCGAACTCTTAATGCGGGGTCGTATTATTTCAACGACAATTGGATTGCTCCAAGTCCGCTTGCTACAAAAATATTTTATATCATTTTAATTGTTTTGTCAAGGTTTTGATTATATATTTTTGAAATTTTAAGAATATTGCCGTTATCGGCAATTTTTATTTTGTATAATAGTTGACTTAATTGCCGATATTGGCTATAATTAAAATAGAGTAAAATGAGGTATTATGCTAATGGGATTTTTAACAGTTAGTGAAATTGCTAAAAAGTGGAATATAAGTGAAAGGTCAGTTCGAAATTATTGCCAGCAAGGTAGAGTAAAAGGTGCGGAACT
>CAYTHL010000002.1:0-65298 GCA_964437615.1 uncultured Lachnospiraceae bacterium
TACTCTCCCACATTTGGCAACTGTTTTTGCATGGTTTTTGAAAATTTTGTAATTTATTGGGCGGAAGGGTTGTACAATTAGGCTTTTGGGCGAATACTTACACTTGCATATAGCAAATAAACCAAGCCGAACAACCCTCAGTCTGCCGCAAAGAATGGGTTAGTTGGTGTCGCTAGCGGCAAGGCGGGCTTGTTGGTCTGCACGCTGCAGGTTTTCTATCATTTCTTCTATGTCGCCGTTCATAAAGTTTTCTAGACTATACAAGGTGCAGTTTATGCGGTGGTCGGTCACGCGGTTTTGCGGAAAGTTATAGGTGCGAATTTTTTCGCTGCGGTCGCCCGTACCTACTTGGCTACGACGGTTTTGCGCGTACTCGGCATCTGCTTGGCTTTGATAGTAATTGTATAGTTTGGCTTTTAACCAGTTCATGGCCTTTTCTTTATTTTTAAGCTGGCTGCGCTCGTCTTGACATGCCACTACTATGCCCGTAGGCAAATGGGTAATGCGTATGGCACTTTCGGTTTTATTTACGTGCTGACCGCCGGCACCACTACTGCGGTAGGTGTCTATTTGTAAATCTTTTTCGTTAATTTCTACTTGAACATTCACAGCTTCTGGCAGCACGGCGACAGTTGCAGTGCTGGTATGAACCCTGCCCTGACTTTCGGTTTCTGGCACGCGCTGAACTCTATGCACGCCGCTTTCCCACTTAAATTTGCTAAAGGCGCCCTTACCCTTTACCATAAAGGAAACTTCCTTTACTCCGCCAGCCTCGGTATAGTTGCCGTCAAGTTCTTCTATTTTAAAGTGCTGGCTTGCGCTATAAAGTTCGTACATGCGCTTGAGTTCGGCAGCAAATAGCCCAGCTTCGTCGCCGCCTGCCCCTGCACGAATTTCTATAATTACGTTTTTGTCATCGTCTTCGTCCTTAGGCAAAAGCATAATCTTTAGTTCTTCGGTATATTGCTCTATTTTTTTTCGCGCCGCCTTTTCTTCTTCTTTAAGCATGGCTCGCATATCCTCATCGGTTTCGGTGGAAAGCATTTGGTTTGCGTCGGATACATCATTTTGTGCACGTAAAAGTTCGTCGTATTTATCTATAATAGGAGAAAGCTCGGCATGGTCTTTGCATAATTTTTGCCATGTCGGTTGGTCGGCAATAATTGCTGGGTCTGCAATTTGCTCGGTTATTTGGTTAAAACGTTCTTTTAATTCTTTTAATTTTTCTAACATAATTCCTCCTATAATTTAAGATTTTGATGCTAAATTTTACTATATTTTGTGCTAATTTTGCAGATTTTTAGGCAGTTATGCTAATTATTAGTTTTTATTTACCATGTTTTTTGCATTTTTAGCAATTTTAGTGTAAATTTAGCTATTTTGTTACTATTACAAACCTATTTTTACCTTGCATGTCGGCTTTAATTTGAATATCTGCAAAATCTTTAAATTTGCCAGCAACAGTTTCGGCCATACCGTCCCCAACCTCTAAAAGCAACTTGCCGCCTTTTAAAATATAGGCGCCGACATAGTTTGCAAGGTAGGTATAATAGGCATATTCGTTTTCGGCGGCAAACAGTGCAATTTTAGGCTCGTACTTTTTGACATTTTTGTCTACCCTTGGGTCGTCTGCAGCAATATATGGCGGATTGCATATTATATAGTTATAGTGCCCCCAAACCTTGTTTAGCATATCGCTACAAATTGTTTTTATGTTTACTTTATTTAGCTTAGCATTTTTGCGTGTAACAGTTAATGCATCTTTGCTGATATCTACCGCCGTAACTTGTGCGGTTGTAGATTTTGCCACAGCAACAGCTATTGCGCCGCTACCACAACACAGGTCTAACACTTTTATATCTTTTAAATTTGTGTCCGCCTTAATGGCATTTATTAGCATGGCGGTTAGTTCTTCGGTTTCGGGGCGCGGGGTTAGCACTTTGCTATTTACTAAAATTTTGTTTCCGCAAAATTCTGTGTAGCCTAGTATTTGGCTAAGCGGTTTGCCTTTAGCAAGTTTTTTTGCATATTTTTTGCAGGTAGAAAACTGACTTTTTGTAATTTGCTTTATGCCCGCTAGGCTTGCTCTGCCAATGTTTAGCACGCTACAAAAAAGCCAGTCTATGTCGCTGACATCGGCATTTTTTGCCAACAATTCTACTTGTTTTCTTGCCGCAGAATACTGCATACTTATTTTCCTTATAAATTAAAAAGTGCGTAGAATAATTCTACACACAAAAATGTGCAAGATATTGGCTTGCACATAAAATATAGCTACTTTTTGTTAGTTGCGTAGCGCTTATTGAACTTATCTACACGACCGCCAGCATCGACAATCTTTTGAGTGCCAGTAAAAAATGGGTGACATTTGTTGCAAATATCTATCATGATAACATCGCCATTTTTTGTTGACTTTGTTTCAAAAGTTTCGCCACAAGCACATTTAACGGTTACTGTGTGATAATTTGGGTGCAAATTCTCTTTCATTACTATTCTCCCTAAATTTTTTGCACAGCAATTATATAGCACCAAAATAAATTTGTCAAGCATTTTTTTAAAAGGCTTTTAAATTTACTAAATTTTGAGCATTTTGACTTTTTTGCTAGCCTCGCTTATGCATATTTATAAATTTTTTTTTGCAAAATATAAGTGTAAGGAGAAATTTTTATGTGGTGTTTACTGTCCCCTGCCATGGTTGATGTTATGCAAATTATAGAAGCAAGCAGCAACAACGGCTACATTTTTACTGCCCCAGAGATAAACTATTAAGGCTTAATAAAAATTAAATTGCCAATTTGCCAGCAAAACTTGCAATTTGAAGGTTTAATATCTGCAACTTTTTATAAAATTAGTACTCAAAACTAATTTCAAAACAGATTGTGCAGCCCTTTAGTATGTCGCCAGCTTTGCCGTCCAGCCAAAACAGAAAGGTATATTCGGCGTCTTCTTGCGCATCGGAAAAAGTTGCAAGCGTTATAACGTCTTCTTTTAAGTTGTATGCACTATCGGGCACGTCTTTAATTGCAACAAACAAATTTTCACGTTCTTCGGCAATGTCGGCGGGGTCTTCGGGACTATCTATTACAATATTTTTTACAACAATCTTTAGCCCAGCGGCCGCCGTAATTTTTATTTTGCTATACACGCCCTCGCTGCCGTTTTTATCTGTTACCGTGCTTGGAATATTTGTTTCGGCATCGCTCTCGCCAGTGACCGGTTTTAACCCCAGCGTCATGTCCGAAAATTCAAGTTTAGTTAGCGGCGTTTTGGTATCGTCCTTGGCATTGTAAACCAGCACTCCGCTGGCCACGGTTATGGTAGGGTCTTTAATGACAATTTTTGTGTCTTCGTAGACAAAATTCATAAAACAAGAGCCTACTATGGCAAATAATACACTGCAAAGCAGCAGCACAATTGTGGTTGCAACATTCTTTTTGTTCATGCCAAATTATTGCACTATTTGCACCGCTTTATAACAATAAATCAACTATTTTTTAGGATTTTCTACATATTTTATATCTTCGCTCATTTTAAACGCTAGGTAAAAAGCCATTATAATTAGCAAAATAAGCACTATTAACAATATTACACCAGCTGTTGTTCTAAAAAATACAAGCACGTTGCCAAGCACATGCATTGTTGCAACATGCACACCAACAATTTGGTCTTCATTAATCGGCAATTTGTCGGGGTCTGAATTGTTTACGCCTTTTGTAATGTACTGCTTTTGCCCTGAACTATTTGTAATTATATCTATAATTTGATGCACCACAACTTGCCCACTTGTACTTGTATAGCCTATAACATTGCCGACGGCAAGATCTTCTTTTGAAAATGAACTTTTTAACACCACGCAGTCGTTTACCATAATTTGTGGTTCCATGCTATTAGAAATGACAACGTAAAACTTGTATCCAAAAAAGTTATGCTCGCCATTTTTGTCTATTAATATTGAGCACATAAAAATTAATATAGGTGCCACAATTAAGAGCAAAACAAAAGTTGCTATACGCATTAGAACTCTGTTTTTACGGCGTTTTCGAAGCCTTTTGTACGCCTCTAAATCGTCGTAGATATCCACTTGATGTATCTGGATTTCAGCCACAACTTCTTTTGCATCTTTCTTTTGATTTTTTCTGCCACGTTGCACTTGCATATTAGACTTATCTTTTTCTTTTTTACTTTTTTTAGCCGCGTTATGTTTAGATATATCCAGTTGATTACCCAGTTCGTCTGTGACAACCTCTATGCTCTTTTCGTCTATAACACTATTAGAGTTGCTAGTTTGTTTTTTAGCACTTGTTTTCATAATTTTATTTTAGTATTTATATTTGGTTTTGTCAAATATATGCAAACTTAAAATTAAGAAAAACCTAAAAGTAAAAAGCCAGCAGCTAATGCTGCCAGCTTAAATTACATAGCCATGCCTTGCTCATCCTCGGGCTCCGGTTTTTGTTTTCTTGGTCTGCCCGGTTTAGAAAGTTCTCCACTTTCAATCTGCTTTTTAAGTTGTTTGTTAATCCAATTTATACGCTGTGTATACTTTGCGTGAATACTATTGCTGCCATAAAGCTCGTCAATGATTTCTTGGTTTGTGTTGCATTCTATAAGTTTGTTTCCACTTATCCAAATTTTCTCCATAGTACCTCCCCTTTGCTTGCGGGGTTATTATACAACACAATTTTGCATTTGTAAATACTTATTTGAAAATTTTTTATAACTCATTTTTTATGAATAAAGTATAGCTATTGTTGGTAAACTTATATTAATGATAGTTTTTATTAATGTTAAGTGTCTGATGAAACAAGACGGCAGCATTACACCGCTTGAAATTGAGTGGTCTGACGGCAGAAAATTTTTTGTAGACCGCGTTATGGATATACGCAAAATGGCGAGCACTAAAGGAGGCGGCAAAGGCATACGCTACACCTGTAAAATAATGGGCAAAGAAAAATATTTGTTTTTAAACGGCTACCAATGGTTTGTAGAATTGCCAAATTTATAAATTAATTAGCATTTTTTAATGGTATGCAGTAAATAAATGCGGTTTTTTATATATATTTTACAAACTGTTTATGATTATGCTTATTTTTATGCAAATTTAGCAATTTGTTTTGTGAAATTTTATTAATATCTTTGAATTATTTAAATTTTTTGTTTCAAAAAATATAGAACAAAATTAGAACAAATGCTTTACATTTTAAAACAAATGTACTATACTTTTTTTATGAGAAAAATTTTGCACAGTGATTTAAATAACTTTTACGCCTCGGTGGAATGCTTGCTAGACGAAAGTTTGCGAGATTACCCTGTGGTTGTTTGCGGCAGCATTAGCGACCGCCATGGTGTTGTGCTTGCAAAAAATATGATTGCAAAAAAAGCTGGGGTAAAAACCGGCATGGTATTATTTGAGGCCAAAAATTTATGCCCCAACCTTAAAAGCGTCGAGGCGCATCACGATTTGTACATGCAATATTCTAAGGCTGTAAAGGATATTTACCGCGAGTACACCGACCGCGTAGAGAGTTTTGGGATAGACGAGGCTTGGATAGACATTACCGATTGCAAAAAGCATGGCGGGGACGCCTACAAGATTGCTGATGAAATTAGGCAGCGCGTTAAAACCGAAATTGGGCTTACCGTAAGTATTGGCGTCAGTTTTAATAAGGTTTTTGCCAAACTTGGCAGCGACATTAAAAAACCCGACGCAATCACAGTAATTACCCCGCAAAATTACAGACAAATTGCCTGGAATTTGCCCGTGGAAGACCTATTGTATGTTGGCAGAGCCACCAAGCGTAAGTTAAACTCTCTTACAATTTACACTATTGGCGACCTAGCTAACTTTAAAAAAGATATTATTATTAAAAAACTTGGCAAATGGGGCGAGGTTCTGCACGAGTATGCTTGCGGGCTAGACAACGAGCCCGTTAAAACTTACGAAGAGCGCAACGAAATTAAGTCGGTTGGCAACAGTTTAACATTTTATCGCGACCTTACTTGCAACAGCGAGGTTGAAGCTCTGCTTATTTTGCTGGCGGAAAGTGTTTGCAGCCGCATGATAGATTACGGATTTAAACTTGCTCGTACTATTCATTTAACAATAACAACCAACAATCTAGAAAGCATTACACGCATGGCAAAAATGCAGCCGACGGCACTAGCAACAGAGGTAACTAGCGCCGCCTACGCCCTTTTTAAGAACAATTACAAGTGGAACAACGGGCTTGTTAGGGGGCTTGGCATTTCTGTAAGCGACTTTACCGACAGCGAACAACTGACATTGGACACAAACTCTAATAGTCGGCAGCGCCAAAAAATTTTGCAAGACACGGTAGAAACTCTTCGGCGAAGATTTGGCAGAAATATAATTAACAAAGCCATAATATATTCAGACAAGCGCATGACCGAACTTAACATAAAAGATGACCATATTATTAAACCCGGCAAAGATGTCAAAACAACATCATCAGACCCCGCTATAGCCGACGACTGATAAGTGAGGATATAAGGCTATGATAATATTCCATGTGGCGTAAGAGCTTAAACGTTAAAAGGCGCCTAATAGATTATTTGCTATGGCTATAATGATGGGGTGAGCCTTGCCCCACTTGACTGTAACGCTAAACCCAAACACTTGTTGTTCCCCATAGTAAGGGGGATGGATGCGTAGCACTCGGAAAGTTATACAACTGGGCGTTTGGTGGCTGATTAATCAAACGCATAGAGTAAATAGAAAACAAAATTAAGCCAAACAACCCTCAGTCTGCCACAAAGATTTGCCACATGGCAGGCAGCCCCCTTACTAGGGGGCAACAACTAACGCTCAGTTTTGCGTTTTAAAAAAACATTTGTGTTAGTTAAAACCCTAATTTGCCGCAAAGAGATAACTATGGCAGGCAGCCCCCTTACTAGGGGGCAACAACTAACGCTCAGTTTTGCGTTTAAAAAAAACATTTGTGTTAGTTAAAACCCTAATTTGCCGCAAAGAGATAACTATGGCAGGCAGCCCCCTTACTGCGTCACATCCTTACCCCATACGGTTTTTGTTAAAAACCTATAGGGACTCCGACCACCACTTGCCCTAGGATAAAGGCTTACTCCACTGTTACGCTTTTGGCAAGGTTTCGCGGGTGGTCTGGGTCCCAACCAAGCGAGATGGAAACTTGATATGCCAGTTGTTGCAAAGGCAGCACGGCAAGCAAACTGCTAAGTTGTTTATCTGCAATTTGTGGAATTTTTAAGCAATTATATGGCATATTGGGCTTGTTTGTAACCAAAATTACATTGGCACCCCTAGATTGCACCTCTTCTACCCCGCTAAGAGTTTTTGCAGCAAGGGTTTCGTCCGTTAGAATAGCTATTAGCGTGGTATTTGGCTCTACCAGAGCTATTGTTCCATGTTTAAGCTCTCCAGCATAGTATCCGCAGGCGTCCATGTAGGCAATTTCTTTAAGTTTTAGTGCGCCCTCATAGGCTGTTACACCGTCATCTTGCCTGCCGATAAAAAATACGCGGCGGCTATTTTTAACTTGCTCTACAATATTTTGCGGGATAGGCTTGGCGGCAAGTTCTGTTAGAGGCAGATTTTTTAGCACCTCTAATTTTTTTGACGCGGGAGCGCTAATAGTTAGCAAATACAAAATGGCAAGCATGGCGCAGTATGCCTTTGTGCTGGCAACAGCAATTTCGTAACCGGCACGCAACGGAAAGGTTCGGCTAGACAATTTTGTAATCGCCGAATACTCAACATTGGTAATAGCGTACACTTTTGCCCCCTTACTTTTTGCAAGTTCGCCCACTGCAAGGGTGTCGGCAGTTTCGCCACTTTGGCTAACCAGTACCACCGCCGTCTGGGCGTCGATATCTGGCTCAGAATATCTGTATTCGCTTGCTATTTGAGCCGACGTTGAAATTTTTAGGTTTTTTCTTGCCCACTCAGCACCAAGCATGCAAGCGTGATATGCCGTGCCGCAGCCAACAAAGACAATATTTTTTGTATCTGTAAACACGTTTTCTAACAGTCCAATATTGTTGGAGTAATAGTTATAAATATTGCTTATAACGCTAGGAGTTTCGGCAATTTCCTTTTGCATAAAGTGCGCGTAACCATTTTTTTGAACGCCAGAAAAGTCGGCATCACAAACTTGAACGGGCAGCTCTATTTTATTGCCGTTTAAATAAAATATAGCCTCGGTTGCTGTAAGTTCTGCCATGCAGCCGTCTGGAAGCTCGTAATACTCGCCCTCTCCAAAGCAAGAAATATCACTGGCGGCAAAATAAGCGTCGTTGCGCTTGCCAACATAAAGCGGGCTTTTATTTTTTGCAATAAAAACTTTGTCCTCGCCAACATGTAGCACGCCAAGCGCATAGCTGCCAACAAGTTTTTTTGTTGCTGTTTGAAGCCGTTCTAGCGTGGTGCCGCTGGCTTTCTCTAACAAATGCGCCACAACTTCGGTATCAGTTTGGCTGACAAAATTATTTTTGCCAAGTTTCTCTTTTAACTGGGCATAATTTTCGATAATTCCGTTATGCACAACGGCAAACTGCCCCTTTGGGCTAAGCTGCGGATGTGCATTTATTTTTGTAACTGCGCCATGAGTTGCCCAGCGCGTATGGCTTATAACCACAGACGCCTTTTTGTTTTCTATTAGCTTAACAAGATTATCTATTCTTCCAACTGATTTTTCAACTTTAAGTTTTCCGCCGCAAATAAATGCCATCCCACTGCTATCGTAGCCGCGATATTCTAGTTTTTTTAGCTGCTCGGCGACACTAACTAGTGGCACAGATTTACCAACATAACAAACTATTCCGCACATAAAAACTCCTTATAAATTAATCTTCTTTGCAAGTAATTTGGCTTAAAACAAAGTTGGCAAGAGAGTTTGCTTGCTCGCTGTTGTCACATTCTACCATAATGCGCAAAAGTTCCTCGGTGCCGCTTGGCCTAACAAGTATGCGACCGCTGTCGCCCAAAATGCCGTCTACTACGCTTATAGCCTTGGCGAGTTTTTCGCCGCCCATTGCTCTAACTTTGTCGTCTACTGGCACGTTTATCATAACTTGCGGTATAGGCGTAAAGTCCATTAATTCCTCTAAACTTTTGCCGCTTGACGCCACTATGGAAGACAGCAACAACGCAACCAATATGCCGTCGCCTGTTGGAAGCCTGTCGCTAACAATAATATGCCCCGACTGCTCACCGCCTAGGTTTGCCCCAAGTGTACGCATTTTGGCTATTACATATTTGTCGCCCACATCGGCACGAACCAGTTCTATGCCAAGTTTTGTAAGCTCCTTTTCTAGCCCCATATTGCTAAGCGAAGTTCCTACAACATACGGCTTAGACAATTTGCCAGTTTTTACAAAGTGCCTAGTTAGACACAGCAAAATGTTATCGCCGTTGTAAATTTTGCCATTGCCAGATGCCACAATTAGGCGGTCGGCGTCACCGTCGAAGGCAAAACCAAAGTCGGCATTTCTGCTAACCACTTTTTTGGCCAAATTTTGGGGGTGTGTTGCCCCGCAATTACAATTTATCTTGTTGCCATTTGTGCTGGCGCCAGTAAGCAATACATTTGCGCCCAGTTTTTTAAAGGCACTAGTGGCAAAATATCTGCCCGCGCCATTGCCGCAATCTAGCAAAATGCTAAGCCCTTTTAGGCTAGTGCAGCCCTGCAATAAAAAATCTAGATAGTCTTGCTTTAAACGTGGAATAAAATTTACTTTACCCGCCGCCCAGTTATCTGCCATAATTGGCTGAACAAGAAGGCGCTCTAAGCTATTTTCTAGTTCGGTAGAAAGTTTTTGGCCGCTGGCATCAAACACCTTTATGCCGTTATAAATTGGCGGATTGTGGCTTGCGCTAATAACTACGCCGAAGTCGTACTCGCCTTTGCCAGTAAGGTAGCTGACGCACGGGGTACTTGCCACGCCTATGTATGTTACATCAGCCCCGCCAAGCTGCGCACCAAGGGCAAGCGCTAGGCTAAGCATTTTGCCGCTTGGTCTGTTATCTTGACCTATCAAGATTTTGCAGCCTTTCTTTTGCCTAGCTATGGCGTTGCCACAACTCATTGCCATTTGATAAGTTAACTCTTCGGTTACTATTCCTCTAATTCCGTCTGTTCCAAATATTGCGCCCATAAAAATCTCCTTTTGACTGTGATGTTTTTTTGCTGCCCTATGGCCTTGGATGGTTTGGCTTAACAGTTGGGCGAACTCTGCCTATTATAAAGTCGTTTTCGGCAGATGACTGCGTTACCGTGGTTCCTGCGCAAACATAGGTAGATTTGGCAAGGGTTAACGGCGCTATTAGGTTGCAATTGCTGCCAATAAAGCAGTTGTCCGCCACATATGTTTTGCTTTTTATTTTGCCGTTGTAGTTGGCAAAAATTACGCCACAACCAATGTTGCAGTTTTTGCCAACTGTGGCGTCGCCAACATAGGCAAGGTGGCTGACTTTGCTGTTTTGCCCCACGCTGCTGTTTTTAATCTCGCAAAAATTGCCAACACGCACATTTTCAGAAAGTAGCGTATTTGGCCGCAAATGAGCATAAGGGCCAATGGTGCAATTTTCGCCAACTACACTCTCCTCTACCATGCTTAAAATAACCCGCGCGGAAAAGTTTATATTGCTTTGGGTTATATGGTTGCCGTCCAAAATATCTGCATTTGCGCCAATATTGGATTTTGTTATATTATTGTTGTTGCCAATTTTTGCGGCATCAGAAAAACTGCTTTGCATTAGGCTATTGCTACTGCCAACAGTGACATTTTTAGCAAGCTTACTATTAGATATAATGTTGTTTATGCCAATTTTGCAACCATCAGAAATTGCCGTGTTTGTAATAAAATTTCCGGGCAAAATTGTGGCACTATTGCCTATTGTAACATTGCTACCTATAAAGTTTGGTGTATATAATGTTACATTTTTGCCAAGCTTGGCGTCTGGAGCAATTGTTACGCCAGCATCACCAACAATAGTAACCTCTGCTCCATTTACAAAAATTGTATTGTTCATACTTCCCCCAAAACAAATAAAGTTGTTTGATTAATTATATGCTTATCTGCTTTTCTTTGTGATTTTTGTTTTGGTCAAAATTTTGTCCAAAGTGGTTATATAGCCCAAAAAATGGGGCAAAAAAGCCGATTTTTTAAAAAATTTTATAAAAAATAGTATAAAATTGTTTTACTAAACGATAATTAATGTGTTAAAATAACATCAGTAAGCATGATAAATGCTAAATAAATGGAGGTCTTTATGAACAAGAATGAATTTCTAAGAGCGATTGCTGACAAAACTGGCGCGTCGCTTAAAGCAACTGGCGAATTTTACAACGCACTTGTAGAAGTTGTTGCTGAGGCTATGAAGGCTGGCGACAAAATTGCGCTTGTAGGCTTTGGCACATTTGAGGCTAAAAAGAAAGCTGCTAGAACTTGCAAAAACCCTCAAACAGGTAAGGCTGTTAAGGTTGCTGCTTGCAAAGCTCCTGCACTTAAATTTGGCAAAAGCTTTAAAGACAGCATCAACTAATCATAAAGCTGAACACAAAAAGGGTTCCTTTGCTGGGGCTCTTTTTTGTTGCAAATTTTTAATAGAAAAATCGGCTTGGCACCGACTGCTATAAAAGTACTTTTATTGTTGTTACCCTAAAACTTGACACCATAGCACAATAAAAAGTTGTTGACTTTTTAAACTTTTTTGTGGCATCTTTTTTATTATACTGCCCACGCAATATGATATTGCCAGCATTAATTGCAATTTTATTTTTAAAAGCAGTAGCATATCATAATGCTGTGTAATTTTTAGTCACTTTGTATTTATAAGGAATTGTTAATCATAAAAAACCAAAATTGTGCCTATATTAGCCCAATTTATTAATTTTTAAGCAAAATTTTTGCTTTTTTTTGATAAATGTGCCGCATTTTAGTAGAAATTTTTGCAGAAATGTTGTATTATTTTTGTACAATTCTTTTTTTAGGAGCATTAATGGATTTTAATAGTTGGATTATCTCTACCCCAATTGCAAACAGGGGTCTTTATAATAATGATATCCCAGAAAATAGTATTTTGGCAATTTCTAAAGCAATAAAAAGCGGATATGGCTTATGTTTAGATTGCCGCGCGCTTGCCGACAACACCATTGTAATTTTTAAAGACGAAAGCTTAGGCAGAATGACCGGCACTGACGGATTTATTAGCCATTGCACCTTAGCCGATATTGAGGGGCTAAAACTTGGTAAAACAGACGAACACATACCTACCCTATCCGAAGTTTTAAAACTGGTTGACGGACAGGTGCCTATTATTTTAAATATCAAAAATTTAGATAAAGTTAGTTTTGAAAAGTATATTTGGAAAACAATAAAGGACTATAAGGGTGAGTGTGCTGTGGCTAGCGTTAACCCCTACTCTTTGGAGTGGTTTAAACTTAATGCGCCAAAGGTTAAGCGGGGGCAAATTAGCCGATATTTTAAACGCAGCGATTTTAAAAATAACGAACTTTCCTTTTTTGAAAGGTCTAAATTTAAAAGGCTTAAGTATAACAAAAGCGTTAGTGAGCCAAACTTTATAATTTATAACTGCGACAACTTGCCAAACAGATTTGTAAATAAATATAAAGATTTGCCAATTTTGGCGGACAATGTTAAATCTGCATCACAACTAGAGCGTGCAAAAAAATACTCTTATAATATAGTGTTTGAAGGAATAGAATTATAATTGCTTTGCTAAATTTTACAACATCCCAGTTTCCGCATTTTTTGTTTGAGGGAATATAAATATAATTACTTTGCTAAATAGATATTTGTTAAAAACACAATAAAGCAAAAAACAATTTTTTATAATTATTATCTAGGCAAAATTAATGTATAATTGCAAACGCTTAACCAAAACTAAACCTAGGTATAAAACTTAGGTTTTTTTAATTAAAGTTATTAATAAAAAATAAGTAGCGGCACCCCACTACTTATTTTTGTATTTTTCTACTTTTTTGTTAGTTTGCGTCTACAATTAAACTAATGTTTGTATAAATTTGATTTCCTGCACCACCAACCTCTACTAGTTTGGTTGCCGTTTTGTCTGATACATATGCAGCTATAACAAAATGCCTTGTCTCCCCAGCTGCAAGTGTAATATTGCTTTGGGCAATTTTGCCAAATTCATCAAATGCTGACCACCTCCAGTAGTTAGGGTTGCGATTTTCGTCTATTGTAGTTGGATAGATGGTTGTGTCTATATCATAGATAGCAAATTGTGAATAAGTTGTAGCATCGTTATTACTTGTTGTATTAATTTTTAAGGTAAAAGTTTTGCTAACTGATGTATCATTGGTTACACTAACCTTTAATAGCTTAATTTGCTCTACATATGCTTCGTCGCTGTAAAAGATTTCCTCATAGTTGTTTACCTCTAGAGCATCCTCTATGTTACCGTTAAAAGCACAAGAAGGATCAAATACAATATTTTCATATGTTTTATTTGCTGACGATATATTAAATTTTACTTCTGCAAGACCAACTGCTGCAACGGGGTCGGCCAAAGCTAGTGCCACACCAACAGATATTGTTAGGCTAGCTACAAATGCTACTATACTGGTTACAAACATTGCAATTATTCTTTTTTCTTTCATATTTGTAATCTCCTTTATAAACCCACCTTTCTTGGTTTGTACTTAGATTATATAATAAAAAGAATAATTTGTCAATACTTAAAACAAAAAATTTTAATTATTTTTTAAATTTTATTTGGCAAATTTAGTAATCAATTAAGCAAAATGTAAACTTTTTAACCATAAAAATGCAGTAATTGAACAAATATATACGCATTTTGCAGCAAAAACCATAAAAAATCTGCAATTTTTATAAAACTACTAGCGCAATTTTAGAATAATAGCGCAATTTAGCTATTTTTATTAATATCAACCTGTTTATCCCAATATAAGTTTTTGTACGTCCTTCTAAGTTTAACAACCTTATTAATTTTAACTGGGCGCTTGTTTAATATGGTGCCACCATTAACTGTACGCTTTCTGTACATATCTTTCCACAGAAAATAACTATATATATTACTGACCAAAGACAGTACCACATTTAGCATTTGCACTGGTTCGTTAGCAACACTAGAACCTGCTATTACAATTGTGATAAGCACACTAACCCACAGCGCTAAACTTATTAAGTTGTTTAATATAGAAAATATATAGGACTCCATATATCTTTGCGCACTGAGTATTTTGGTTAATATTCCTATTGCAAAGGTGATTGACGAAATAATTAGTGAAGTTGTTCCTAGCCAGCCTAAAAAGAAATATCCAACAACGCCCGAAACAGCAAACACCGCAAAACAAATAAACCAGCCGTTTGTTTTTAAACGCTTAATTTCTATCGACTTCTGCTCGTATTTGTTCTTTTGTTGAGCCTTTAAGTTCTTTGACCAGTTAATTATAGCCATAATATTTAGTGGAATGTTTATTATGCACATTCTGATTACTTCGCCCCAAAGCCCAGCCATTGTGCAAATTACTATATATACTAAGCAGTCGACAATTCCAAAATAAATTCCACAAACCCTACCTCTTGCAACAAAGTCTATATTTATCATTAAAACAAAGGTTTCTATTACCGATAACCAGCTAGTTGGCCACAAGCATAAAAGCACTAGCGCTAGCGTCCCAAATATTATGTACCACCAAAATCTAAATTTATTTTCTCTATTTATTCGCCTTAATACCTCGAGCCTATCTACACCGACACCATAAATTGCCGACAGCCTAACTGCCGAATTGATGCCCAAATTACCCCTAACATTGCCACGTATTAAGTTTCTTGAGTAACTTTCGCTTAAACTATTCTCTTGATACTTTTTTGTCATTTGTATTGCTCCAAAAACAAATTTAACATTAATTTATATCTTTTTTGCGGTAAATTCGCAATTACAGCAATTTGTTTAGTATAAATTATGCCAATTCCCGCAAAAATGCCAACTGTAAAGTTAAAATATTGCTATTTTTTGCCATTTTTAGCGCGTTTTACAGATGAGGTGTTGCCATTTTGAGGCAGCAAAACAGACGGCTTATCTACATAATAAATTTCTAGTTTGTGCAACGCTCTTGTGCATACAACATAAAATAGATTTCTTTCGGCAGGTGTGTACAGTTCTTCGCTTGCGTTGCTTACAAGCACCGCGTCAAATTCTAGCCCCTTTGCAAGGTATGACGGAATTATCATAATTTTGTCGCTCATGAAAATTTTGTCGCGCTTTGTAAACACTCTTGCTGTAAGTTTTTTCTGCCCAACAATTGCCGATTTAAATTCGTCAGCTTCTGCCTGCGTTTTAGTTATTATAGCAACAGTATTAAACTTCTTTTTTAGCTCTAATGCCTCGGCAAGCAGCTTTTGATGCATATCTTTTTTGTCAATTTTTTGCACAAGCACTTCGTCGCCATGCCTATCTATTTGGTTGTATAGCGGGCTGTCGGCAATTATACTTTTTGCAAAAGTGTTTATTTCTGATGTAGACCTATATGTTTTGCTTAGATAAAAGGTTTCTGCCTTGGCATTATCTCTATTTTGCCTCAATATATTTAATACGCTATCGTAGTTGTTGTATGACGAGAATGGCATTATGCACTGATTTATATCGCCAAGAATTGTAATGTTTGCCGTTTTAAACATGCCCGCTAAAATTTTATATTGCATTAGTGAGTAATCTTGTGCCTCGTCTATAACAACAAACTTAATTTTATTTTGACTAACCGAACCAAGCAGCCTATCTTTAAAATATAAATATCCGCAAACATCTTCGTATGGCATACTGCCTTTGGCTAATAGTCCGCTAGTGTAATTAAATATTTCGTCAAGTTCTTTTATGGTAAGTCTATTAGATTTTGGAGTGCCAGTGGTATTGTAAATTTCTTCTATTAACCCAACAAAATAGTCCCTATTAGAATACAGCCTATTGTAAAGTTCTTTTGGTTTTATACGCTCAATTTGCAATAATTTACGCAATTTTACATTGTTTCCTTGGCTTTTTTGCGTTTTTATGCTTGCATGCAAAATTATTTTTTCGGTAAGTTTTTTGTACTGCTCGGCAAGGCTAAGCCCGTCTTTTTCTAACTCTGATGCAAGCTTTGTTAGGTAATCTTGCTTAATTACCACTTTGCCATCTAGCACTATATCTTTTAGCCCCAAAAGTTCGGGACGCAATTTGTGCAAATAACTTTCTATTAAATTAATATAAATTGCGCCAAACTTTAGTTTTATAGAGTTGTACTGCACATCTTTCTGCCCAGAAGAATAAACTTTTTCGTAAATATCAGCCAAACTTCCGGCAACTTTATACTCGGTTAGAAATGTCTTTATGTAGTCCATAAAGGTGGTTTGATAGACATTATCCTCGCCAATTTGCGGCAAAACGCCCGAAATATAGTTAGAAAAAATATCATTTGGCGACAAAATTAATATGTTACTGTTATTAATTTTATTTTTGTAAGCATAAAGCAGATAAGCAATTTTATGCATTGCAACACTAGTTTTGCCGCTGCCCGCAGGCCCATTTACAACCAAGATATCAACATCATTTTTACGAATTACCTTGTTTTGGTCTTTTTGAATGGTGTTTACAATGTTGCGCATTTTGCTAGATGCATTTTCTTGCAACATTTGCCTAAGAATGTCATCTATTATCTGCATGTCGGTGTCAAAAATTTCTTTTATTTGGTCACCCTCTATTTTAAATTGTCGTTTAAGAGTAATTTTGCCGCTAATTTTTTGCCCGCTTGGTAAAAAGTAAAATGCGTCGCCAACTTCAAAATCATAAAACATACTGCAAATTGGAGCACGCCAATCGTATACATAAATCATTTCGCCATTTTGCAGAGTTGCAATGCCAAGATAGATAGCCAAAGTTTCTTCGCCGTCGTAAAAATCAAACCTAGCAAAATAGGCGCTTTTTAGCATACGCTTATAGCTTTTTAGCTTACTCTCGATATTGTTTTTGCTAAAACTGCGGCGATGAATATCGGCGATTGCATAGGTAAATTCGGTATCACTTAAACGGTTTGTAGGGTCCCAAGCGTACTTCATTTCTTCTTGTAAATCTTCCTGAATGTCACCTACCTTTTTGTTGCCCTTTTCTATCTCTTTTTCTAGCGTATAAAGCACAGATTTTAAGTATGTTATTTCTTGCTTCAATTCTGTCTTATCAATCATTTTTATCCCCCTTTTTGCCGTGCAGAGCCAAAATATCAACTTTTTTAGCCGAATTTTGCGGTTTTTTATCTGGCAGCACTATAGATTTTTCGCTTCCGTTTTGGCTTGGCGTGTAGTATCTATGGTCGGCTATTTCGGTAGGCAAATATTGCTGATCTACATAGCCCCCATAGTTGTGCGGATATTTGTAACTTTGTCGTTTTTCGTTAAAATAATTGTAATTTTTTAGGTGGTCTGGAACTGCGTCGTTGTAGGTTTGCTCTACATCGTTTTCAGCAGCATGCATTGCCACAACCACACTATTAGATTTTGGCGACATGCAGACATAAATAATCGCGTGCGAAAGCGGAATTAAGCCCTCGGGCTGACCCATTTTTTCTAGTGCAGTTAGGCTACTAACCGCCACAACCAAAGCCTGAGAATTTGCAAGCCCAACATCTTCGCTGGCATGTGCTATAAGTCTGCGCGCAATTAAAAGCGGATCGCACCCAGCCTTAATAAGACGCTGACTCCAATAGAGCGCCGCATCAGCATCACTGCCACGCAAACTTTTGCAAAAAGCAGACAGCATGTCATAGTACATATCGGTATCCACTGAAATAACCTTGCCTTGCGTGCACTGCTTAGCAATATCCTTTGTAATGGTTATTTTGCCCTCAACTTCGGGTGTTGACAAAACTGCCAATTCTAGCGAACCAAGCGCCACCCTAGCGTCTCCGCCACTGGTTAGCACAAAATGTTCTAAGGCGTCCGGCGTAATTACCACATTAAAATTGGCTAAACCGCGCTCATCTTTTAGTGTCCTTTGCAAAAGTGTGGATATATCCTGAGGCAAAAGCGGCTTAAACTGAAAAATTCGGCACCTGCTAACAATAGCACGCGTCATGCTAACCATGGGGTTTTCGGTAGTTGAACCAACAAAAACAATATAGCCCTTTTCTATGGCCTCAAGCATACAATCTGATTGCGCCTTGCTCCACCTGTGGCACTCATCTAACAGTAGATAGGTTTTTCTGCCACTAACTTCTAATTGTGATTTAGCTTGGTCGATAACTTTTTTTACATCAGCCACTCCACTACTAACAGCGTTTAACTGGACAAAATCGCTATTTGTAATATTGGCAATAATGCTAGCAAGCGTAGTTTTGCCAGTACCCGGCGGGCCATAAAAAATGCAACTGCCAAGCCTATCTGCCATGATAGCGCGGCGCAAAAGTGAATTTTTGCCAACAATATGCTGCTGCCCGACAAACTCGTCTAAATTGCTTGGACGCATACGCTCGGCTAGGGGTGCAGATTTTTGCAAATTTTGCTCAAATAAATTCATGATATTATTATACCAAAAAGCAAAATTCTTGGCAAATGATATTTGCACCTTGTATATAACTTTTTATATAAAATTATTTATATAGCTAAATTAGTTTAAATATATTTGTTAAATAGACGGATAATATTAGAAACTAAAAATGACAATGATTTATCCGTTTTGTTTAATTTGTCAATAAAATAAAAAACGCATTTTTTTATCTTTAAAAGT
The DNA here is from genome assembly GCA_964437615.1 of uncultured Lachnospiraceae bacterium. GTDB lineage: Bacteria > Bacillota > Clostridia > Christensenellales > UBA1242 > RGIG4790. The sequence goes on from CAYTHL010000002.1 coordinate 18,755, forward strand.
GAAATTTGACTAATTTTTAGCATATTTTGGTTATATTTTACATAACCGTAAATTTTTTCAAAATTGCTATTAGTTTCTTTGGGTGGCTTTGATGCCATTGCACCACTAACAATATTTGCCTGCACAAAAGAGAGTTCTTTAGAAATAGTCACAATTTTTTCTAGCATGTTAATAATTAAAAGTGATGGCAATATTTTTAGTTCTTTTTTGTAAAAGTTGCAAAAACCGTACCTATTGTTTATATAATCTTCGATATTTGCAAAATTTTGCTCAGCATAATTTACACAGTCTTTTGCAACTAGCTCTATTAGAGGTTTACCTTTTGTGCCTCTAAATTTATCCAAACATTTATTTACGCTTTTTGCAACAATATTTCCAATACTAAATAAATTATCTTTATTATTGTATATATTCCATTCAGGAAATAGGTCCGGCTGTTTGTTAATTATGCGTTTTAATTTTGCGGCAATGTTTGTAGTAGATAAATTGTATTGGCTAATTTTATACCTTTTTGTACTGTTTTTACAATTTTTTTGCTCATTTTTGCACTTTTTATTTTTATGCGGAATATTGTCATAAATAGTTTTGGTAGACTTTTGCATAATTTATTTTGGGCAAAAAAATAAGGCACTATACATAGTGCCTTCCAAGATGACCTATAAGCCGAGTTCTGTTTTGGTAATCATCTATCTAGACGGACTGTTGCCAGTACGCTCAAGCGATTTTGGAGGCTGACGAGCAGCCAAAATGCCCCACATCTTGCACCACACGGAGTTTACAGCAGGAGTATGTCACCATACTGATGAGTGGGCTTTTACCCCACTTTTCCACCTTTGCCCTTTACAACCTAAGTTGTCAGTTGGCAGTCTATTTCTGTTGCCCTTTTCCTCGGGTCACCCCGGCTTGACGTTATCAAGCGTGTTTGCTCTACGGTGCTCGGACTTTCCTCACTTTGTTAAAAGCGCGATTACCCAGTCATCTTGCTATGATTATACACCATTAATATATATTTGTCAAGGCCAATATTTAAAATAAAATTTTACATTTTATAATACATTAAAATAATTTATTTGCCCATATTTTGCAGTTTTGACATCATTTTCACTTATTTTTATAAATTTTTGCAGTTTTTAATTTAATGAATAATTTATTATATTGCATTATTTTTTATAATTTGCATAGCATGTTTTTCTATTCTACTTATATAAGACCTAGATATTCCTAGCATTTTGCTTATCTCCATTTGAGTGTATTGATTGTACCCGCATACCCCGTAGCGCATAAAAATGATTTTTTGTTCGCGCTCGGTTAAGTGTTTTTCGATAAGTTTGACAATTTTTTCAAACTCCAATTTTGTACTAACACTATCTTCTATACTTTCGGCACTATCTGGTACAATATCTAATAAGCTAAATTCATTACCCTCTTTATCTGTGGAGATAGAGTCTTCTAGGTAAATTTGCCCAGCATGTTTTTTGTCGGCTCTAAGTAGCATAAGAACTTCGTTGTCTATGCACCTAGTTGCATAGGTAGAAAAACTGCCGCCCTTTTGATAGCTAAAACTTTTTATAGCTTTAAGCAATCCAACCGCACCAACCGAAATTAATTCATCTTGGCTAATACTGCCTTTATATTTTCTAATAACATGGGCAACCAACCTCATGTTGTGTTTAACAAGTTTGTTTTCGGCAGACTTATCCCCCGCCGCAATTTCTGCAAAACACTCTTGCTCTTCTTCTCGGGATAGTGGTTTTTCAAAAGCTGGCTCGCTCCCAATACGCCCAAACAGCAGCATAATTTTAGAAAACAACGCCGCCAATAATTTTAGTATCATATTTGCTCCTTGCGGCAAAATTTGTTTACAATTTTTCAACTTTTTTGCTTATAGCACCTGCATCTGCCGCTAACAAAAAAATATGCCAAAATTTGGCATATTATGACAAATGCTGGTTTGTTTGGCACAAGTGGAAAATTTTTCCGTCTTTATGAGCAAGTACGAAGTGGTTAGAAATATATGTTAAGCGTACTTAATACAAACAACCCTCAGTTTGCCACAAAGAATTGCCACATGGCAACCAGCCCCTTACTAGGGGGCAATAACATGGATTAACTTTTATTGTTTTTAATAATAAATAGTTGTCAACCTGAGCAGCGTCGCATTCTTGCCCCATACGGTTTTAATTAAAACATACAGGGACCATGATAAAAAATGGCCAAGATGTAGCGTTTCTGTTTATAGATAGTTTTACAACAAGACAAATTTTGCTTACATTCTAAGAATATCGCCGGGATTGAGGCCAGTGGAATTGCAGAATACAAAAATATGCTGCTGCACAAGTTTGGCATGCGTTAGGGGGTTGCCCTGCTCGTCGGTCATAGCTGACACAGTAATTTTATGTGCAAGAGGCAGCGTTGGAGAAAGCACTTCTAAGGTGTCGCCCACCGCAAATTTATTGCGCTGCTCTACCAGAATTTTGCCGTCTTGAACGCCTAAAACTACGCCCATAAATTTGCTCTCTTGCAGTTGATGAGAACTTTCTAGCGACTGCCTAATCTCCCCGCTATTTACCATAAAACCTGTGGTATAGTTGCGGTGGCTAGCTTTGTCTAGTTCTGCCAAAAGTTGTGGGCTAACTTGATATTTTTTGCCCTGCTCTATGCACTCTTCTAGGTGGTCTATGGCACGGCGGTAGGCGTTTATAACGGTTGCCACATAGTATGGAGATTTCATGCGGCCCTCTACCTTAAAACTGCACACTCCCGCAGCCGCAATTTTGTCTAGATGCTCTATTAGACGCAAATCTTTGCTGTTAAAAATGTAAGTTCCCCTATCGTCTTCGGCAATTTCCATAGGCTCGCCGGGACGCGTTTCTTCGGTGACATAGTATTTCCAGCGGCAGGCTTGAACGCACTCGCCATGATTGCTATCCCGCCCCGTAAGGTAGTTGGAAAGCAGACAGCGGCCGCTATAAGATATGCACATTGCACCGTGGACAAAGGCTTCTAGCTCCAAATCTGGCAGATGCTCGTGAATTTTGGCAACTTCGTCCAAAGAAAGTTCCCTTGCAAGCACCACACGGCTAGCGCCCATTTTTTGATAGGCCTCAGCCGCATATTTGTTTGTTGTGTTTGCCTGCGTGGAGATATGAATTGCTAGGCTTGGCGCATACTTTTTAACAAAATTTAACACGCCCATGTCGCTGACAAGAACGGCATCAACCTTGGCAACCACCAGCTGATTTAAATAGTCTGGCAGCCCAGCAAAATCTGCATCTCTGGCGTAGACATTTATGGTTACATAGGCCTTTTTGCCGTGAGAATGAACATACTCTACCGTTTTTGCAAGGCTATCATCTTCAAAATTGGTGCCAAAAGCCCTAAGCCCGTAATTTTTGCCAGCAAAATAGACGGCATCTGCACCAAAGTAGATAGCCGTTTTTAGTTTTTCCATGTCGCCAGCAGGGGCAAGAAGTTCAATTTTTTTCATAAGTTCTCCGTCAGCGGCGTACCGCTTATTTATATTTTACTTTTTTGTGGCAACCAGCATGCCGTCTTCGTCCTCTATTAGGCGGGGGTTGGATAGGTCTGGGTGAGAAAGGAAGGTTTGTATAAATTTTTCTAGGCGTTTGCATATTGTTTTAAACCTATTGTTTGGGGCAAGGCTAGGGTTACGCACATAGCCACGAAACAGCACATTGTCTACAAGTAATATACCCCCTGAGGCTAATAACATAATAAGCCCGTCTAGCATTTTATCATACTGGGCTTTGGGGCCGTCTAAAAAAATAAAATCAAAATAATTGTTGTAGCTATCGTCTGCTACCATTTGGGCAATTTGCACAAGGCAGTCATCGCAAATAATAGTTACCCGAGGTGCGGGTTGGAAATCTAAATTGCTACTATTGCTTATACTTTCATTATTTTGAATTTTGGGCTGCATATATTTGCTATTGCTGGCGCTACCAAAACTGCTATTGCCACCAAAATTGCCAGTATTTGCGGCATTTTTGCTGGCAGAAGTTACAATTTCCGTGCTTATCACACTGGCGGATTTGTTTTGCGAATTAATAATGGCTGCCATGCCGTTTTCTATTAAGCAAACACTGCTAACAAGCCCGTTATCTATAAAATTTTCAGCCGCCTCGTGGGCTAGTTTTGGCTCATGCTCTATTGTAACTAATCTGCCCGTACAGTTTTTGATAATAGCCATTCCGCTATACCCCACCGCCGTACCTATTTCTAGAATTTTTTGTGGATTTTTTTGGCAAATTAGGCTTATAAGAGTTTTATAACTTTCTTCTCTTATTATAGGCACTCCACGATGATTTGCGGCGTCTTTTATATAGAGTTCTTCCACTTTTACACCTTAAAAATAATTGGCAATATCATCGGGCTACGCATAGTTTTTTTGTAAAAATAATTTCTTAGCGGCTTGCGGATAGAGTTTCTTAGGTCATTCCAATCGTGATTTTCTTTTAAGTCTATTACGTTTAGAGTATCCATTAGTACGTCCTTAGCTTCGGCAAGCATTTGGTCTTGTTCCCCGCTGTACATAAAGCCACGGGTTATCATATAAGGGTCACTTAAAAGCTCGCCACTTGCTGCCGACACGCCCACCACTACTATAACTAGGCCGTCTTCGCTAAGCGCCTTGCGGTCTTTAAGCACTACACTGCCCACGTCGCCTATGCCTAGACCGTCAACCAGCTGCTGCCCAGCTTGGACATTTGGTCTTTGCACCATGGAGTTTTTAGTTATTTCTACCACATTGCCTATTTCTGGCAAGAAAATATTTTGTTTGCTCATGCCAAGTTTTACGGCAATTTGCTCATGCTCGCGCAAGTGGCGATATTCGCCATGCACTGGAATAAAGAATTTTGGCTTAATTAGGCTGTGGATAAGTTTAAGTTCTTCTTGGCAAGCGTGGCCAGAAGCATGCACATTTTCGCACACAACAATAGCACCCTTTTTGTAAAGTTTGTTGATAATTTGGTTGATACTATCTTCGTTGCCCGGAATTGGGCTAGATGAGAATATAATTGTGTCGTTGTCGCCAATTTCTATTTTGGGAAATTCGCCGTTAGATAGTCTTGTTAGCGCGCTACGTGGCTCGCCTTGGCTGCCAGTAGATAGCACAAGCACATTTTTATCTTCCATGTTGCCCACATTGTCTATATCTACAAAGACGCTGCGATCAAACTTAAAGGCGCCAATTTTAAGCCCCGCCTCTATGTTGTTTATCATGCTGCGGCCGATAATTGCCACCTTGCGGTTGTACTTGATTGCAAGTTCTACAATTTGAGTAACTCTGTAAATGTTGGACGAGAATGTTGCCACAAACAAGCGTCTAGACGCGTTTTCGGCAAACACTTTTTCTAGGTTTTCGCCAACCTGCTTTTCGCTCATAGAAAAGCCCGGACGCTCTATGTTTGTACTTTCTGCCATAAGCAGAGTTACACCTTGGCGGCCGATTTCGGCAATGCGCGGTAGGTCGATAACTTCGCCGTCAATGGCCTCGTAGTCCACCTTGAAGTCGCCAGTGTGGAAGAATATGCCGGCTGGCGTGGTTATACTTAGGGCAAATGCGCCCGGAATACTATGGTTAACTTTTACAAATTCTACGCAAAATACGCCAAGTTTTACAATGCTACGAGGACTGACAACTGTGCCTTTTACGCCGCTAATTTTATGCTCTCTGAGTTTGTTGTCTAGCAAGGTTAGGGTTAGTTTGCTGCCAAAAACTGGAACTTTTAGTTCTTTTAATAGATATGGCAAACTGCCCAAGTGGTCTTCGTGGGCGTGGGTAACAACAATGCCGCGAACTTTGCTTGCATTCTCTTTAAGATAGGTAAAATCTGGAATAACCAAGTCTACGCCCGGCAAGTCTGCGCCCGGAAAAGTTAGGCCGCAGTCGATGACAATAATGTCGTCGCCGTATTCTAGTGCCGTTATGTTTTTGCCAATTTCGCCAACGCCGCCCAAAAAGATTATCTTTACGCCGTTGCCACCCTTGGTTTTGGTTTCCTTCTTTTGCTGCGGCAGGCTAAGACTCATAGATAAGTCTATGTTTTGAGTTTTGCCTTGCATATCCTTTAGGTCGGCAAGGGCTTCGTTTTTGCGATATTCTAAACTATCTCGGTCGGCAAAAAACTGCACCTTCCCTTTGCTGTTTCTGCCTATGTAATTGTTACGGCTGTCGTCCGCCGCCCTGCTGTTATTTTTTGCCTCGCCCTCGGTAAACACCCTTTTGCGCCTAGATGGCGTGGTGACTGTTTGGTTTGCAGCAGCCAAGTTTGGCGATGCTCCTTGCTTGGTGTCATTTGCAGACTGCGATGCGTTAGCCGCTTGCTGCTCGGCTTCTAATACTTGTTGTTTTTTGCGATTTTTTGCTTTTTGTAAATTAGATTCTGTCATAAAATTTTGTCCTATTTCCTTTATATTTTTATTTTTTTACGCTTAAAGTGCGTCTACTATTATGTTGCTAGAAAGATAGTATCTCTGCTTGGTGGTTGCAAAATGGCTTACCAACTGAAATGTTACTGCCAGCACCATGCTTGCAGGTATGGTAATAATTAGCCCGGCACCCACTGTAAATAGTCCTATGGCAAAGTTGCAAACAATAATGGTTAAAACTATAATAATTGCGTTGCTAAACACTCTGCCAAAGTCTTTGGCGTTTGTAAAAACTAGCGCAAAGCTTTTAAACGGATTTGTAGATGAGGTTATCATGTTTACGCAGCAACTTTTGCATAAGGTTAGTTGCAAGGCGCATGTTAGCGTAAACACAACTACAAGCATAGTTATACCAAATATAGCCGTTGCAAGGTTAGTGAATGTCCAACAATAGATGCAAATAAATAATACTTTTAAAAACGTAAATGGCAAATTAATAACTAGCATGCTAAGCGAGTAAAGCATCACTTTTTTGCTGTTTGTTAGCAAGCTGTGGCAATAGCTTATGTTACTTTGGCTGGTATAAGTGCTGTATGCAACCGCAGTGAGTGCATATTTTCCTGCAGATTTTAAAAAGGAATTTACTACCAATGTAACAAAAAAGAATAGTATAACTGCCCACCAAATTTGCCCAAAATTTTGACCTAATATATAGAAAAATTGGGTAAAAACTTGTTTTATGGCTACAAAGACGCCGGCGGTGTCGGTGTACATAGTTTTGCCCACGTCTGCCACCAGTTCAAAATAGCCTTCGGCTTGCAAAAGCTTAATTATTGGGCTAGAAACAAGATAGGTTAGCCCTATAATTATTGCCAATCTCACCACCGTGTATGCAAGTTGCTTCCATACAAAATTAAAATTAGAAGCGAGCAACTTCATAGAGTTTTTATAAATCATTATTACAATTCCTTTACAAAAAAATAATAAATCCTTTTAAGTAGATGCTATTATACAACTTAGTTTTAAAATTTGCAACTATTTTTTTATATTAGTAAAATCTAATTTGTTTTTTGCTTATTTTTGCAGCAAAAAAACGCACCTGTCCTACATGACAAATGCGTTTTTGTAAAATTATTTAGTTGTAAATTTTAGAAAAATATTTAGTTGTTAATTAGTTGTTGTTTTGCGTAGAAGAATTTTTGTCCGTAGTTGTTGACGCCGAATTTTCGGTTGTTTCGTTTGTGTTGCTGGTAATGTCATCTTTGTCGCTTTCGGTGTTATTTTTATCTTCGGCGGCTTGCAAGGTTTGAGTTGGTTCCTCGGTGGAGGTTACGCTAGATGGAGTAAGCAACCCCAAAACTACAAGCACACTGCATACGCCGGTTACTATATCCATAATATAAACTTCGTCTATTGTCTTTTTATAGTGACTGGCAATTATACTTGCCACAATAAGTATTGCCGAAACTAAACTTATCCAAAACCCCACCGTCTTCATTTTTTGTTTAATTGACATACTGCCCTCCTTGCGGCTGTGTTTGCGGCTCGGCTACGTCTTGAACTTGTTGCGGCTCGGATGTAACCGCTTCGGCTAGTATTTGCTGCTCGGCAACAACTGAAGTTTGTTGCTCGGAGGCAATAACGGCTTGTTGTTGCTCGGTTGATGCCTTAAATTCTTGTTGCTGCCCTAAATACTCAGTATTTTGCCCAGTTGTTTCTTCAATTTGCTTAGGTTCTACTTCGGACAGTTCCACAGGGTTTTGCGCCGGATAAGATAAAACGGGTGACCCATTTTGCACATGACACTCGTTAATGAGTATCATATTGGTTGACAAGTTTTGGTTTTCTTTTGACAGCACGGATGGTTTTTCGATTTCGGATTTAGTAGTAGCTATTGTTTCGGCAAGTTGGCTGTTGCCGCCAATGCCTGCTGTAAACTTTAAATCTTCGACGTCTTCTTTTATTTCTTCTACTTTTTTTAGGCTCTCGCCCAGTTTTGATATAACTTCTTGATATTTTTCTTCGCGTTTATTGTTGCTACGTATTAATATTATTAAAAGTGCCACAAAAAGCATTGCCCAAATTCCACTTTCGCTAATAATTGTTAATATTTGGCCCCAAAGTGATGAAATTTCCATATTACTCCTTTAAAATGCTAACCAAATTTTCTATTCTGGCAAGCAAGTATCCGCCGCCAATCTCTACAATTTGGCTATATGCATAAGTTTGCAAATTTTTGCTAAGAGTGTATTGTTTATGAGCTTCTGTTAGTTGTTTTTTTATAACATTTCCACTGCTAATATACAAATTAAATAGGTTATCGTCCACTTGCTTGCAGGTTACGCCGTCGGCCTTACCAAGCTTGGCTAGTTTTGTGTAAAAAATCATAATTCAAACTCCACAGTTAGCTTGCCACTAACCCCTTCGGTATAGTTTGTTCCAAGCAAATTGTACTTTTTTGTAGTTACAGTGTAGTCTGTATCCGCCAATGCCACATTTTCTATTAGAGCATTAGTTAATTTTAAATTAAGAGCCTTTACTCCACTATTTGTAAATATAAGTAAAGTATCTTTTAAAAACTCAAAATCTACAATAGTAGATATATCTAAGTCTGATGGAAAACCATTTGTAAATTCTTGCGGATTGTTATAGTTTGTTAAACTGTAAATTTTGTATGGTGCCTCGTCCTCGTTTTCGTAATACTGAATTAAGTACATAAGGTCTGTGCTTATCCAGTTTTTAACGCCCTCGGTTAAAGATATGCTGTACCTGTATACTGTAGGGTAATAAAACAGCCATATGTATGGAGACACAGATTTTTTCGCAATTACAGCCCTACTTTTACTTTCTAGGCTTACCGTATCGGTTAGCAGATAGTTTGCAACTAAAGAATATCCTACATCGGTAGTTCCGTCTGCGTAATAACTAACAAGTCTGTATGTAGATGTTGAACTAGCGTAATTATCGGTAATAAAAACAATAATAGAGTCGCAAAAACTGTTTTTGTAGATGTCATACATATATACGGCCGTAGGGCATACTGTAGATGCGACGCTAGTAATACTAAATATATTGTTTTCAAATTTCGCGTTACAAATTAGCGGAACCCGCTCTGTTGTGTTTAAAATCCCTATAATGAACTCACCAGATTTAGTAGTTTCTATTATTCTAAAATCTTGCCAACTGTATTCTGCACCATAGCTATTGTAGGCATCAAAATTTGTGCTTGCTAAACTATAGGTACTATCACTAAGAGTATAAACTCTTAGATATGGACTTGCAGAATACACAGCAAAAAGATAATTTTTAAACATAATGATATCGGCTAAATCTTGTGTTGGAACGCTTACTGTAAGCCTTGAAAGCATATAGTTATCATTTGCATATATGTACAAAGTGCTTCCGCTAACAAATGCCAGTTTATCTCCATCGCGGCTTACCCACCTAGGTGTTGTTGCATCTATATCTGCATCAAAAGGACTTGCAATATAATCTGTAAAGTCGGAAGCATAGCTTTTGTAAATATAATCAGTTTGCAAATTTTGCTCTAAATCGGCTAGAGATACAACTTCTTTTATATATTCTCCGCAATCTATAGTATTGTTAGACTGAGAGGATACAATATTTTCTTGTTGTATACATTCTTTATATTCCAACAAATTTATCCTAGCAATTGGAGTTTTATCCATTAAAACAACAACCTCTGGCGTGATGCCAGTATCTAGGTCAAAATCTATTTGTAGTTGTGGGTTTCCATCTGCATTGGCAGAAGCCGTAAACGAACATGTATACTCTTCGCCTTCACGCGGAACATTTCGTTTTAAGCATACATTTGGCTGCAAGTTATATCCGCGCATAGCAGTAAAGGCTGGCGCCGTTATACTTCCCTCACCCAAAATGGCTTTTATAAGTCTGTTTTCGCCAGCAATTAAATACGCGTTACTATCTTCTTGCAAACTCAAATAGATAGTTACCCTAATTAGCAAACTTTGGCCTTGTTCTTTTACAATATTGCAAACATCTCCATCACTATCTACAATTTGTATATGGTTACATACATCTGGATTGTTCTCTGCACTTGCAGTGATGCCTATTTCACAAAAAGATAATCCCTCTGCTGTGTCTTCATCTAAAGAAACTACCCTTTTTACATACAGCTCGCCCTTGCTTGGGTCACACTGCAATTCTTCGAGTTCTGATGGATAACTTGCAACATAATTACTCAATTTACTAGAAAGATAATCTACTTGCCCAGTACCATTGCCAAAAGCAAAATATGTAGCATAGGGCTTTAGCCCATCCATAATATTTTCAAATACTTTATGTGTCATTGTATTAAAAAATGTATAACTACTTTCGCCTAAAATAATCTCAAATTTGTTATGTAGTTTAATATTCATAATTTCTCCTTAAGTTTTATGTAATTTTACTTGGTAATGCAAGAAATTGGATAACATATTAGTCTTTCGCCAAAATCACTATTTGTTCTTGTGTATGTATAACATGACTGTAGTGAAAATATGCCGCATTGGTCAGATTTTGACCCACCGTAACTCATTATCATATTTGGCAAATTAGGATCATCTTTTAGATAGTAATATTTGGCTGGAGACCACAATAAAATCTTACTCGCATAGTAACCATTATCGTTACCTGTTTTGTAAATACAAAATGGCAAAAATCCAGTTTGCGTGTCTGCATAGTTCATCGCTAAAGCACCATTTACTTCGTATTGTAAAGTAAAAGCATTAGTATAACCTGTACCTAGAACGCTGAGTTTTTGGTCTGGATCCTTGTTGTCTATCACCAAAAAATTAAGGTCGGAATCTATTAAAACACCATCTACCAAAGTTAGCATGCCCATTGTTATATTCTCTAGACCAAATATCTTAATTCCGGTGGTATTTTTTGTGTTACCTTCCGAATAGAATAGCCCAGCCTTGTCTAACACTCCGTTGGTTGGGGTACCATACATATTGTAATATCCAAGACCATAACAATATAAAGAGCGAGTATCTTTAAATAAAAGTAAAAACAAAATTTCTATGAGCGTGGTTACATGAAAGTTTAGTGTTGTATATCTAGACCCCTTTAGTTGATCCATGGTTAACAAAATTTCTTCGTGATTTATTTCGCTTCCGCCAGACTTTCCGCTACAACAATAAATTGTGTTGTCTTTAACAACTCCATCGTACGCCCCTATATAAATTTTGTCGTACTCTACGCCTTGCCTAAAATGAGAATTACAAGCATATCCATCTTTGGGTTTGTTACATATACTTAAAACATATTCGTTCTGTTTGGTCTCTATCAAGTTTTTACTACCGTCCCAACTTAAATCAAATTTATAGTATACCTTTGGAAACTCTATCATTACATCGTTTTCGCCGCTGTAAATATCCGCATCAGTTCCGTCTATAAATTTTGAATAATCATTAGGGTCTAAATATCCAATAACTACTCCAGAATTAATAAGACATGGTTTTATTTCGTTAAATGGCCACCTTTGCAACCAGCCATTATCTTGCAATGTGTGACTTTCAAAATCAAAAGCAGCTGGCGTATAGTCGGCACAATCTCCGCCATACTTTATCTTTTGGTCAATTCCGTTTACATTTGCATCTAATATTTGATCTACGGTTAATATATAGTTTATCTCTGGCACTATTTTGTAGTCTTCTACTTCTATTGTTGCTTTTGCTTGCAGATTTTCGGTAATTCCGCTAAGTAGAGCGTCAAAATTGATCAAGTTTTTAAATATCTGTAAAGAAATTTCAGCCGATAGATTGTCTACCAATAGATCTTTAAATGGCCTTAAATTTACATATCTATTTATAATTATTGCATAAGTTGCAAGAAGTTGTTCAACAAAGGTAGAAAGATCACTCTCTTCTTGAGACATAAGAATATAGTTAGATCCATTTGTATGTGTGCATATAACATAAACTTTTTGACTTTCTGGCGCATCGGCAACCTCTACCTTAGAATAACTGCCAACAGGCAAAGTAAATGCCGACGCTGATCCCATAACATGGTTTGTCATGCACCTATATAAAGGCTTGCCATCTTTTATATAGCAAACTATTATATCTTCGGAGTAACTATTAGGGCAAACACGTGCCGATACCCAGCTTACGCCTATATCTAACCTTGTCTCTTGGCCCATGGCTCCATTATCGCTTATGCTATAATATAGATTGCCTATACTATCCACCCTAAAAAAGTAAACTTCATCATCCTTTTTACTTTTTGCATAGCAGTGACTAATTCCGTTAGCCACCAAACTAAAATCACTTGCAAGCAAAGACTTTTCTTCTACAGATGTTGTAGCAGCATAAATTTTGCCACTTTCGGTATAACTAACAAGGACATTTTCTCCTAACGTTAAGCCTCTGATATCTACAGAATTTAAAACATTTACTTCGCTTATAGCTCCCCACATTACAAGACTGCAAGATGTGATCTTGCAAGAGTAATTGTTGCTTAAAACAGTTATCCTTGCTGCCAAATTTACATTGCAAACTTTTGCTGGCGTATAAGCTTTTGTAATAATAAGCTGATTTTCACCACTTGCTATTGATCGCTCTTCAGATACTACGGGCACACTGTCAACTAAGATTTCTACTGCAACATCTCCTGTTGTATTAGAAAGACAAATTAGTTGTAGCTGAAAGCAACTTGCACCAAGTAGATTAATTTGCCCTAGGCTTATAGTTGCACTAGAAGTAACTTGCATATTTAAAATAGGATTAACAAATTCAACAGTCGTTGTAGAACCACTTTGATTGATGGTAGAGGCAGTTTCTTCTAGCTCCTTTGTTTTTATATATGCGTATTTTGCATAATCCATATGTTCCTCCTATAAAATATAGCTATAATCTATTTGAAGATCAGTTAAATTTAATTCTCCTACACCGCTTATACTAAAGCTTAATTTTTTGCCAGATAGTCCAAGCACAAAAACTTGCTCCTTGGTGTTTGCTTTTAATTTTAATATTTTACTTTCGTTTTCGGTAAATACAGTTATGCTAGCATCTGTAGAACATAAAACTCTCAGCTTTGTAAATGTCTTGTTTAAAGCATAAGGCTTTAAACTAAGTTTATTAGTTAAATAAAAATATTCTTGATTATTGGCACAATATTCTATGTTTTTTGCATCTACAAGTATATTTTTTGCGTTTTTTATTGATAAATCATCACATAAATAACAAACTCCGCGCAAATTATCGCAATCTAGCGCAATACAGCATTTAATTCCACTGATTAATCTTATATTTTCTACATAATTTGTATTTAAATTGAGTGCAATTACAGCCTCAACTGACATTGAATTTTGTATTATATTTGCACAAAGATAATAGACATTATCTAAACACACCGCCTTACAATTACTATTATTTTTTGCAAACAAATTGTCTATTTGACTATATAGCTTTTTTGCAGTTAATCCGTCAAAGCTATACAACCCATCAGTTGACAAGAAGACAATTTTATCTCCACATAAGCAGATAGACTGGGGATAAATTTTGCCAGTAGATACAAACAATTTGCTCTGCTTAAAGTTGCTGGCAGTTGACGAAGAATATATTTTTATTATTGCTTTTTGTCTTATCACATAAATGTAATTATCTAAACTAAAAACCTTTATAACTGCGCCTAAATTATCTACAAAACTAATTTCACCAGCATCACTGGCCGACACGCTCCAATTGCTTGGGTCCTTATCTTCGCTATAAAGAACTTTGTAAGGTTCATCCTCGCATGTTACAAATAGCCTCTCCATGCCTACAGCCATACTTGTTACCTTAGGAGCGTCCAAAACTTCTAGAGGCAAATTAATACCATCCCATATCCACATTTCGTCAGATACAGAACTTATTAACAGCAAATTACCCTCTTCTGTAATATAGGTTTCAAATATAGGGCTGCTAGTTAGTTGGATATCTGCAAGTTGGGTAATTTGCGGCAAACTGGTGTTTACTTGCATGTAATAAATTTTTAATAATGACGAACAGATAACCAAATATTGTAAAAAATTGTTTCCGTCATATAACTCAAAAGGCACAATTTTTTCTACCCCACCTATTTCTAAAAACTGAGATTGTAAATTAGAATAATTATCAAAATTTGAAAATAACGGCATTAAAGATGCCAGATTTTGCACTTTTCCCTCTTTAATTTGCAGATTTTGGATGGTAGATGCAATTCCATACTTAGAAACATCCTTATCCTCAGTATTTAAGCCTAAATTGTAATCTTGAATACAAAACTGTGTATAACTTTGAGACATTAAAACAAACTCCTTGATGCAAATTTTAGGCCTTTATATTTTTTTAGCATGTTTTTAAGCCCCGCTTTGTATTTTTGCTCCCAAATATTGGCCTCGGTATAAAGCATCTTTATTGCATAGTACTCGCTTACGGCGCCGTAGCAAATAGTCCTTGCATCTAGCCCAAGCGGCAACAAAACACTATCATCTAAGCTTGTTAACTCTTCTGGCAAATAACAATATTCTACGTAATATAGTTTGTTCATTTCTCCAACCACAAGGTAATCGTCGGTTGCATAAAATCTAATTTTTTTGCCAGTGTCGTCTTTTACTGCTTTAATTGAGCATGGTGTATGCCAAAAATCAGAAAGTAGCAGCGTACCGTTTTCGTCACTAACTAAATCTTGTGTGCATTTATAACACAAAAAACTTTGAGCAATATCTGTTAGCACAAAATTTACTAGTGTAATATAGAGCTCTACATTAGTATTTTCTTCATCATCTTCGCTTAAATTTGCAAGATAATTTATTGCGCTTTGGTCGTCTAAAATTAAGGCAATATTTTTTATAATTTCACTTAACATAATTTTCTCCTAAAAAATTGGTTTGATTAAGTGTATACTTTGCGTAATCTACGGCATTTTGAATAGATTTCTGCTGTTTTTTACTGTTTTTCTCTTCAATTTTGCGAAAAATGAAATTACTATTCTCTATTTTTGTAGCATTAATTTTATCTATAATTTGCGGAGAAAGCGGAAAATCAAATTCCATACATTTTCCACCAAAATTTGTGTCGTGCAGTTCGGCTTTCCCGGTTTTTTTGTTTAAATACAGTTTGTAAGATGGCCTAATTTCCTTTATTCGGTGCCAAAGGCCAAACATATCATAAATTTCTTCAAGTTCCATAAATTACCTAAATTAGTAGGCTGGCTAAAAAGCCAGCCCGCCTAAACTTAATTTTCTTTAATTCCAGTAATCATCGCTTGTCCGCTTGGTTTGTTGCAGATAATGTCGGCATATTTAACTAGGGTTGCGCTATATGTAGGCTTGTTTTGAGCCTGCTTAATTACTCTGCCGCCCTCGTCTTCTAGCCATTTCCAGTCGCATAGTTGATGCAGGTTAAACTCTTTTGTGTTTAACAAATACATGGTGTTAGCTGGAGCAAATCTATCCGAAACCACAGGTATTCCGTTGTAAGAAATCGCCTTGTAACCGCCAGCAAGCTCCATAACATCTATGTTAGAGCGGTAGTTTGCCAAATAATATTGGTATCCACGCTTAACGCCAGCCGAGCAAACAATAAAGTCCACTTTGCTGTCGGCATTTTCGTCCAAAGCGTCAATTGCAGTTTGGATGATAATATCGTCAATTTGTCCAAGTGTAGTTGCATCTTCTGTTACAGTGCTAATATCTTTCATATATGGTATCATCCAGCCATAGGTTGATCTTTCTAAGCCATACAAACTGCCGGTATCCTTAAAGATAGCGCCAAGACCAGTGATTTCTTTGTTGTAGCTGCCCTGAACGCAAAGATAGCTACCAACCAATGCGTTTACGGTTAGGCTAGACGCACTAAAGGTAACAACCTTATTTGCCCTATCTACACTGGTAATTCTTAAACCAGTTGCACCATTAACGGCAACCCCAGCACTGCTGACAACGTCTACAATCATGCCCTCTATAAGGTTGGTTGTTTTGTCTACAGTTACTGTAGATGCGCTGTTTGCCTCAATTTTTGCAACAAGGCCAGTGCCGTCGCCATAAAGCATTCTGCCAAAGTTGAACGAACTAGCTTTTATAAGCCCTTCCATTTCGCTGTTAAGCAGATTTACAAAAGCACCGGCAGAATTTTCTGACGCTCTTATAGCTTTGTCGGAAATCTCTATTTTGCCGTACAAGTTTTTTAAAGTTAACACAAATTGAGCATAGTTGTTGCCGCCGGCTGTTGGCAAATCGCCGTCCTCTGTGCCCGCACCAATGCCACCATTTAGGCCATAAGGTGCAAGTTTTACAATTTCTTTACCCCAAACATCAGATGTGGTTTGGTTAATTCTTGCTAAAAGCGGATTTATTGATGTATTTAGTTGATCGCTTACAATGCCAAGATAAACTTCTTTTAACGCGTTATCCGCTGTTGATAATGTTACCATTTTTTCTCCCTTTATTTTTCTAACATTTTACTAAAAATCTTGTTCGCATCCGAAAGCGTCTTTGGCTTTTGGTAGTTTGGAGCAACAACAACACTGCTGCTGCCGCCAGATATAACCTTTGGCGCATCTATTGTTGCGAGTGATTTTACGTAATTGTCTATGACCATTTTATTAACTTGATCATTTTGCAATACATATTGTTTAATATAATCTGGGTTAGATAATAATTCGGCAGGTTTAAACTTAGACTTTGCCGTTGCAAGTCTATAAGCTATCTCTATTCCGCCCTCAATTTCAGCTAAGTCTTTAGCTTTTATTAGTTCGGCCTTTACATCCTTCAAATAATTGATAGCGTCTGGATTATTTTCTGCAAATTTAAGCAGTTTTTTAGATAAAACCGCATCAAAATCATCATTTGAGCCGAAATTTTGTTCACGACAGTCGTTTTCACCCGATATATTTTGCTGCAGATTTTGAACATTTTGCTGCTCTGTATCTGCAGATTGCGGGGCGACAA
Organism: uncultured Lachnospiraceae bacterium; assembly: GCA_964437615.1. Taxonomy (GTDB): domain Bacteria; phylum Bacillota; class Clostridia; order Christensenellales; family UBA1242; genus RGIG4790. The sequence goes on from CAYTHL010000002.1 coordinate 36,084, forward strand.
CATCTTCTTCGCTCGATTGCTCCGTACCACTCATTTTTCGCTCTAGTTCTGCCAATTTTTGGCTTTTGCGTGTAAATTCTGCTTGTAAATTTGCATAAGCTTTACTTAAACTTGTTGCGTCCTTAAATTTGCCCATAATAGAGCCTTCCGGCAAATCTGGTTGTGCACCACCAATTTCTGCCTTTGGTTGTTCTATTTCTTCCATAAATTCTCCTATTGCCATTTGCACAAAAACGCAAAATGGCTATTAAAAAATGTTAAAAAGTATTAATTTTTGTTAAATTTTACCTATTTATTGTTTAAAGCGTCTAAATTTTCTTTGGATAAAAGCAAATTCTCTGCATTGTACTTTGCTAGCATAATTTTATGTTTGCGGATATGCTCTAAAATTTGCTCTCTGTGTTCAGCTGAAAATTGTTCGCATTCGTCCGAAATTAAAAATCTTGTATGTTCTTCTATATGTATTTTGTGGTCGTCAACTTCTATCGGTTCCTTTAACTTTATTAGTTTTAAGTTCTCCTTTGTTGCCCTTTTGGTTTGCAAAATAGATATGTCTTGCGCGTTTTCCCAACTACCAAACCCAAGATTGTCTAAAATTTTTGCGCGAGTGTGATTGTTAATTTTACCGTCTTCGCCCGCAAGCAAACCTTTGTCGTAAAGTTCTAGCAGCATCTTTCTTCTTGATGCAGTGCTTTCGGCCAGTTCGTTGGTGGTATCCAGTATCACGTCGTCGCTAGTTAGGTCGGCATTGCTCCAGTAGTAAACCTCTATTGCCCCGCTTTCATCTGTCATTTGGCTCAGTCTTCGGGTGGTTGCGTACTGCTTATACAAACGGATGACCATTTCGGCAATTTGCTTTACAGCTTGCCTAATATATTCGGCAGTAACCGACAGCCGAGTTTCGTCTTGCTCAATTAGCAGCGTTATGGCAGAGCCGCTAGACACTGCCGACGGCAAAGTGCTATCCCTCATAATTTCGCTTACGCCACCTAAGATATTAAACTCGGTAAGCAACTTATCTTCTTCGTCGGATATTTCGGTTGGAACGTTGCCCGCATCCATAAAAGTTGGCGGCTCGCTGCCAGCCCTATATACAATAACTTTGCCCGGTGCCAAGCCCTCGTCTTCTAGACTATCCACATCTACCGAGCCATCTTCTACAGTAAGCACTCCGGCAGAAAGCCTTGCTATAAACTCGTGTTTTCTGTTTTTTAGTGCATTGTATGCACGCTGCACTGGAATGCACCTTTCTATTATACTTGTCCCCCAAAAACTGCCTATCTGAGAATTGGATATTTGCCTTATAAATGGATACCCCCTCTGCCCATTGCTTGCAACGCTATATGGCAAGTTGCCGTCGTAAACAAGTTTGTTGCCGGCAACTATAGTTAGCTTGCCATTCGGCAAGGTGGCAGACGGCTTTTGATAGTACTCCAGAACAAGCACATGGTCGTGCAATTTTGTGTGCGACAGTTTGGATATATTGCTTCTGCCAGCCACTCCGCTATTAACGGCAACTTCATCGAACACCAAACTATCTATATCTGAGCCTTGCATACTAACCCCATAAGTTTCTTCTACCTTTTTGGCGGGGTAGGCCTTGGCGTGAATAATTGACATGCAACTATCTACGTTCGAACTAGAACAATTGTCTGGGAAAATTTCAAACGGCGAACAAATGCTTATATCTACATCGCCAGCCTTTATTTTTGTGTCGCCCGCAAGGGCAATTGTGTCACCAAGTTCACTGTTCCAGCAAACTTTATAAAAGCAAGTTCCGGTAATTTCGCTCCAAGTGGTTGCCTCGTTAATTATATCGGTCAGTTTTAATCTGGTAAAAAGTGATGAAAGTATGCTTTTGCTAAGTTTGGCACAATAAAGGTCGGCTTGCTCTGTACTGCTTGGACGCACCGATGCCGTTGGCCTAACTTTGGCCAGTTTTGCAAGTCGCATTTCTACAATTGGCGCAATATGGTTAAAAACTTCGCGCGTTTCCCAAATGTAATTTTTTTCAAAATTTTCTATTTCGCCTTTGGGCGAGATACACGCGTACTGATTGCCTATCATGTAGTTCATATTAAGCTCCCAAGCAAGTTCATAACTTTTGCGTTCTTTGCGGCGCCGCTCAAAATCGGCATAAATGCTGCTTACTATAACCTTATCTTCTTCGGCAGAATAATAAAATTTTTTTGTAGCGGCATCTTCTGTGTTTTCGGCTATTATTTCTTCTTTTTTATTTTTCATTATTTTCTCCTTTATGTTTGTTTTTGTTGCATTTTAAAATTGCGTTTTTTATATCAGCTAGCGAACTTGCAAGTTCTAGTAGATGCTCTCTGCATATAAGAACTTGCCCCTTTTGCCCGGCGTGCAGACAATATTCTGCTGTATTTTGACACATTTCTAAATTGCACTTTTTACAAAAATCATATTTTTTTACAATCACCCCTTACCCTCCATAAGTTGCTTTATTAATTTATTTTTAAGCTCCAAAAGTTGCTCATCTGTCATAGAAGATAGTTCGCCAGAACTTTTGCCCCGCATATCTAAAAGCATTTTTATTGCCAGCATGTCTGGCGCCACAAAATGAGACGACACCTTTTTCTTTATTAGCGACAGCTTGGAGCCTTCGGCTGAGCTGCTCTCATCTTTTATTGGCACAAACTCTTCTACGGTTTCGGTGTAATAAAATCCCGCAGCCATTTTTATTAAAACATCTTCTATTTTTTTGTCTAGACTTTTGGTCTTCATGCCACAAATATATCAAACAAATTTTAAAAAAGAGCCAAACACTGACAGCATTTTTAAAATAATTTTTGCTAACAATAAAAACAAAAAATTCTGCTTAAATTGACAAATTTTGACCAATTTTTCATATTTTGCAAGCATATTTTGCAGTTTTTTAAAATTTGCTTAACTTTGCCAAAGACGATTTTGTTTAAGTTTTTTATATAGCCGCTCTTTATCTCTTGCAATAGGAGACGACATAGGTTTAGTTGGAGCCTCTGGCCTACTCATTATGTAATATCTAAGTTCGTCTAGGCTATGGTCGTCGCGTTTAATTGGGTTTTCGCCCTCTCCCCAATAATAGTTTTTTATCTCCCTAATTAAGTTTGTACAGCAAGAAAAAATAAACAGTCTGCTTTGACCATCTACATTTCTAAAATAACTTTTTACTCTGTTTATGCCCGAAAATAAGTCTTTATTAACTCGCGGATTTGCCAAAATTCCATTGTCATAAAAAAGTTCGGTTACACTTTTGCTGCTAGCGAGCGTTCGCTGATTTGCCGCACTATCTATTAAAGCGCCATACATGCCGTTGCGCTCATGCTTCCAGTTAAGTTCGATGCATTTTTCTTTTATCTTGTTTGCGTGATAAATTACATCTTTGCCCGCCGCAAAATGCTCGGCAACAACATACACATTGCCGTCATAGTCCACTGCATACCAATGCGCCGATAGCGGATTATTTAACCCCGGGTCGATTGAAATTGTATCTTGCCAATCTCTAGGTATATTAAACGGCTCTATAACATGCACAGATGGGTCGAACTCTTTATATACTAGCGAATTGTTTTTGTTTAAAAACTTGCCATAACGGCGCGCCTCCAATTCTTCCACACTCATTAAGCTTGTCATGCGCGCAATTTCTTCCTTGTTTAAAAACGGGTTGTCAGCCCACTCCATAAATTGATAAAAAACCTGGTCATCTCCACTGGTGTTGAGATATATTTCGTCGTAAATATATGTAAGCCCTTTAAGCGGCGTCATTGTGCCAAAAATATCTCCGCACCTGTCTAGTACACGCATTCGGCACTCAAAATAAATGTCTTGCGGAGGCTCTTCGTCAAACCAAACAAAATCTAGCGAGGCGCCTTGAAACTTATCCCGACCTTCTTCACAGCTTTTAAAGTAAATTCTGCTTTGCCCGCCAAAGACGTTTTTAATAACAATACACTCTATAACGCCATATTCTGGAGCATCCTTTTTGCCCGTCTTCATTACAATGTCTTCTACCCAATTTCGGTTTAGATATTTTAAAATTTTGTCTTGTGCAACTTCCTTTTGAACCCTTGTAGACAAACTTACAACCCAGCCTACCACATTTGGCTTATTTTGTCTGAACGGATGATTACCACGCGCTAGCCAAATTGCCTCTACGGCGCCACACTCGGTTTTGCCACTTCGGTTGCCGCCAAAAACCCACCTGTTGCGCTTTTGGCACTTATGAAATAGAAGCTGTTTATTATGCACAATTGGCCCAGCATTGTAGCAAGCTAGCGCGTTATAGTTGCGGCGCTCCAGTTCGTCTAATATTTGCATAACTTTTTTTACAGCATTTAATTCTTCGGACATATTTGTTCCCTTGTGTTTTATTTTTTGCAAAAATAATCAAATTTACGTCAATATTAGTCAGTTTTACATAAAATTTTTATACTTTTTTCTATATTTTTACTTACTTTATTATGCTAAAATGCAGTTATGAAAAGAAAATTCGCTAAATTTAAGTCAATTTTTGTAGAAATTACTGCATTTTTTGTTATTTTTTGTTGTCTTTTTGCCTATTTTAGCCCATTTTCTGCCAAAAATGACAAAAATGAAACAAATGCGGCAGAAAACAAACTTGTATATGCCAAGGCTAAAGAAAACTGCATACTTTATAAATCATCAAACCTAGAAAATAACTTGACTAATGAGTATTTTGATATTCCGCTAAGTTATTTTGTTACCATTTTGGCCACCGTAAGTGACACCGTTTATAAAGTAAGTTATAAGGAATTTGTGGGTTACTGCAGCGCAGACAACTTAACAATTGTAAGTTTTACTCCTAGCACCTCGACTTTAGAAAATATTACTTTTGACATATGCTCTGATGCTGGAACTCAAATTTGGAGCTTACCTAGTGACCAATCTGGAAACAAGTTAACTACTGTTCCTGCAGACACGCTTTGTTTAGAATATATTGCAAGTATCACGGGCGAAATACCCAGTGGTGGTACCACCAATCTTTGGTATTACGCTAGGTATACCCCAGCAAGTTTCAGCACCAAAGTTTACGAGGGATATATTTATAGTGAGGCTGCAACCAACTTAACCCATATACCAACCAATTTGGAGCAAGAAAATGAAGAAGTAACGGCGCCACCCATTGATGGAACAATAACACTAAACACCACGCTTAGAATTATATTGCTTTGTTTAATCTGCCTGCCATTTTTGATACTATTTATTATTACTGTAATAAAAAGTAGACGCAGCTTTGCTCATAAAAAACAGGCTAAACAGCAAGAAAGCAAAGCAAGCGCAAAAGTTGTTACTTTGCCACAAACTAGCGCAAAAAAGCCAAATTTAGATAGTCTTGCAAAGCGCCAATTTGTAAAAAAACCTAAACCCACAGAGCCAGTTATGGACGACGACTCTATAGAGATTGTCTTTCCCGATTATAGTTTTGTGGATGATGACGACCTATTGTAAAAAATGAATAGCCCTTAGCAAATTTAAAATTTTTTCCTTTTATTTACAGCATTTGGTTGCATTTGCAATTAGGTTTTTGTAATTTTGCTTGCAGTGTTCCAGCATCCAACCCTCGCGTTCCATTTGACACAGCAAAAATTCTATACTCCAATTGCTAGTTTTACAAAAATCCAAAAGTTGCAAAAGAGCATCGTTTGCCCACCTAAAAACGGTGCGCTCGTCAACATCAAATTCTTCTGAAAGATAGCTTGTTCTTTTATGTTTATAAAATTTTAACTTAACCACCTCTTGCAATTTGTGCGGCAGGCTTGCAACCATAGTATCTATTAGACAATACAAATTAATTAGGCTAACTTTGCGGTCGGATAAATCTATAACCGACTGCATTTGGCTATACGTTCCGCCAGATAAATCTCCAAAAATAAACGAACCGTCTAGCGGACTGCTGGCTTTTTGCGCAATAATAGTGTCTACCACCTTTATTATGTTTGGCAAATTGTCATGAACATTTAGCAGCGTTTTAATTATTGCCAAATGCTTTATTTGCAGGGTAGTTAAATCTTTTAAATTTTTACAAATTTTGCTATTTTTTGCAGTTTTTACGCTGTTTTTCACAAAATATTCTCCGTTTTTGCAGTTTTTTGCTATACTATTTTTTGTTAATTTTTGTATCATTTTGTCTCCTTTTTAATTTGTCATATTTTGTCGCTTTTTGTCAAGTTGGGGCGCGTTTATATTGCCTTGTTACACCCCTATAATAAACCCAAATAAAATTGCTTGGGTCAAACACTGACACAATTTTAAAATAATTTTATTTGGCCTATTATTTTATTTTCGACAATGTGTTAGAACAAATGTTCTATACAAAATTAGCACATAAAACTGGACACCGTTATGTCTAGTTTTAAATTTTTTTAAAAAATTTTTTTGAAAAAATGTAAACTAAACGGTAGTTTGCAGCAAAACAAACTGTTTGTAGCTAAGGCAAATAATTTACAAGGCAAAATAAATTAAAAAACTTCAAAATAATCTACAAGATTTTTTTATCCATTATTTTTTTATAAAAAATAACAAAATGTGCTAAAATTGTTTTGAAATTTTGCCAAGGTATGTTAGAATGTTTTTATAATATTAGTATTATTATTTGGGCAAAAAACCAAACTAAAAATAAGCTAATTTGGGGGCATTATGTTTAACAAAAACCGCAATCTAAAAAATAACAATTGTTCAGGCTTTAGCCAAGCAAACACATGCTGCACAAGTACTTTGGCAGAAAGTAAATGTGCTAGTATTGGCTTTGGCACATGTAGCAATGTTGGCACTAGTAGCAAAAAAGCCAGCAAGGCAAAAACTGCAAGGTTTAAGCTGGGCAAGTGCTGCCTTATGTTTGCGGCCCTACTCTTTTGCGCCATTGGTCTAACTGCGTGCAGCTGGATATCACAGTCTACTAGTGCTGGCTCTACAGAATACGACTCTGACGGAAGATTGCGTATTGCTAGCACAAGTATTCTTTTAGATAGCGAAGGCACCGACGGCTCGGTAACCGACACCACTGGCTCCTTTTATTGGCTAATGAGCTATTACATTAATAGTAGCAACTCTAATTTTACATACAGCAACATGATGGACCAATCGGGTTATACCACACTAATATATACAGATGCAGAAGGCAATAACTACCCTAGCAGTATGGTAGGATATTACAACAGCGGCGAACGCGTAATTAGAGAATATACAAATTCTAATGGCGACACAGCATCTGGAACTATTACAATTAATAGCGCTGGATATTACTATATTGCTGCAGACCAGACGGGTGTTAAGGCCATTGCTGTATCTAACGATTATTATCTGAAGGATATAGGGCTAGTTGCCGCCAATGGCCAAAATTTAGGCTCTAATGGACAAATTCCTGAAAAAAATAGTATTAGCATTGTCTACCCATACTACAATGTGACAATAGACGGCATAATCACTCAAATTAAAGTTGCGGTGGAATATTCTGCACTAAAAATAGACCTAGCTAGCGACCCAAGCAGCAGCCAAGCCAAAATCAACCCGTTAACTCTTGCAACCGACCAAAATAGCAACACTGCCGACATAAACGATGTATTTACATTTTCTTACAGGTCTGGCACATCTGGAGATTGGACAGAATGCACTTCGGGCATGGCTAGCGCCTTTGTGGGCGAAGATGGCGGATTTTACCTTAGGTTTAACCCAAATTTAAACAAGGGGTCTACCACCCGCTCTATTAGGCTGCAATCTATAACCAAAGAGAATGCAAACAGCGACGCCAACGCAAACCGCGGCAACTCTACCATAAACTCGCCGGTATCTTTTAGCACCTACAAGCTTACTTTTACATCTAATGTAACTAACTCTAGCACAGCTACATTTGAGTCTTTAAGTTACGATGAAGACCAATACTATTTTGCTGAAAAAACCAGTGCCATTAACACTGGCATTTTGGGTGCTAGCACAAAAAATCCTAACGGCATAAACTACTACACCACTCTAACCGGATATTTTGTTAGCGGCAGAGTTGTAGATGTAAGCAAATATGTTGTTGCAACATCAACAACTAAAGACGGCGTAACCGACTACAGCTACACGGGCGACTATGCTCTGCAACCTTGGACGCTTAACGGCAAAGCCGAATATTCTACTATCTACAAGCAAAGTTTGCCACTGCTTAGCGAAAGTAACCCAATAGCTTTTGATAGTTCATTGTATATAGAAAATGACAAAAACTGCGTTTCTTACACGGCGCTTAGTTTGGGCGTTGGGCAGTCTATTTTGTATGAAGATTACCCAACTATTTACACTTACCTTTCTACCACAACTAACCCTTATGCCGAAACAATTGACAGTTTTACCCTTAACCCTTCGGCTACGGGCAGCGACACAACCGGCACAACTTACTTTGTTTACAAAGACACGCTTAGTGTGGTGGCATGTTCTTTGGTTGCGTCTGGAACCTTTTATGGCAACATTGCTAAGGTTAAAAACTTTGTTTCTAGCGGCACAATTTACGACGGCGACAAAATGTTTTCTTCTGGCAACACGGCAAGGCTAGACGGCTACTATATTTATGTCTATCAGCTGGCCCAAGACTCTACACTGGCCGATATAGATATTGGCAAAGATAATTTGCTTATTTACTATAAACCAAACTCTACAACGGGTACACCAACAGCCAACTACAACGCCTATAAAGAAATTTATGGCGACATAATTTTATCTGATAACACTTGGACAAACGGATATTTTAGCCTAAGCAATTTGGCATACAACTGCTATGTTGTATTTATGAAAGAAGACACGGTTACTGACGAAACAGACAAAACAAGCGAAAGTTTTTACACCTTCTATTCGGCCAGCATGACCAAGATAACTGAAGAAACCTACGGGTTGCAGCCACTAAAGAGCTACCTATTGTATTCTGACCGCACTGGCAACGCCGTAATTGCTACCATTTATGACGCTGCAAGCAAAGTTCAAGTTAATATTTATGTAATAAACTCTACAAATTCCAGTGTTATTACAGATATTGACGACACTCAAATTTCTTACCAAGTACTTAGCACAACCACTACAGCCACAGACGCTTTTGGCTACACAACTTCTACTGTAATTATATCCTTGCTTTTGCAGAGCAACACCACTTTGGTTGGATACAATGTAGAAACAGTAAATAGTATTGGTCAAGTTAAATATGAAGCACAAAAATCAGACGCAAACTACGACTACATTTTGCTAGATATTGGCTACAATAGCAACACCACAACCTATGGCGACTATATTTACACCTACTATGGCGTAACAGAGACAACGGTTGTAAAAGATGTTTCTTCTGGCGGCACTCTTAACTGCTTGATGTACAATGACGAATATTATCAGTATACAAAGAAAGACTCTGATTCTAGCGGCGTAAATTACTATTACGAATGTCTAAATAACACTGAGAACTCTTCTAAAACGCTAGTTAAATCTGTATCTGCTAGCACTACCACCTATAAACTTTACACCTATACAAAACTAGAAAATGTAGCAACAACACAGACTACAACTGAGTCTACATCCGGAGATACTGTTACTGTTAGCTACATAATTACTTACAACGGTTATAACTACGGCGTAAACGGCAACACCAGCACTGCCAATAACATAGCAATTTCGGCTACGGCATACAAAGTTCCAGAGTTTAAATATACTATTAGTTCAGAAAATTCTGATAGCACTTTGGATATGTATGTTTACTACGATGTAGAGGCTTACTACAACAGTAGCACTAGAGAGTACGAATATTACTACACTGCTCCGCTTGGCAAACAAACTTATGACGAAACCGAATCTAAAATTGTAACTGTATGGTACAATAGCGAGTTTTATAGCAGCAACATAAATAGCCTTATAGATAACGACATAGATGACCTTATAGATTACCAAGTTATGCTTGGCTCTGATATAATTAAGAAAATAAGTGGTAAAAAAAGTATTGTTTTTAATTCTGGCAAAGAAAACGAATATACAAGCAATTTTGACAAGGTAACAAACAGTGGCGTAAGTTTGCTTGCAGACCACTACTACTATGTTGGCAAACTTGGGAATCCTGTAAATGTGCTAGTTTCTCAGTATATAAACACTGACGCAAGTTCTACCGAAGAATCAACAATTATGTACTATGATAATAGCACAGGCGAATATGTTTACGAGCAAATTTATTCAGAGGTGGCTTCGTATAGTCATGTAATTTATGCCGTGCTTTATAATGACGCTTACTCTCAAAGCTACCAGTACTCATTTGGTTATAATGCAGAAAATAAAGCACTTACAACCACCGACGAAAATAATGAAACTAGCTACTATTATAGTTCGGCCAACAGTAAAGGAGGCAGTAGTATTACACTTTACTACCAATCAGGATTAAATTCTTCTTTTAGTACTCTAACCTTATCTATCACAGATACATCTACCACAGATACATCTGCCATAGATACAGATGACACAGATACAGATGGCACAGATACAGATGAAACCAACAATTCTGAAAACATTGAAAACATAAAGAATTTTGTAAATCAAATACACAATAACTCTTTTGTATATAATGCAACAGTTGAACAAGTCACAGGCGCCGATTATTATTACTTAAAAAATTACGCTGGGCCACAATTTGGTTCAATATCCAGTACTATGCCATCTATTATGTATACCAGCTACACCTATTATTTTTACTCTAGCGATGCAAGTGCCAATGGCAATGTAAATAGCTTTGCTATATTTATTGACCAAAACGGTGACTATTATTACTATGCTAACGATACTATACAAGTTGAATCTGAGGATGAGGAGGGCAACATCTCATCAAACTTTTATTTAAAATTAATAAAGTTAAAACTAAACAGTGGTTATTATGGTGTTGAGGTAGTTGAGGTATCACACAACATATTTATACCAATTATTACAAGCGGTGGTAAATTTGTAACCAGTTTTACGCTGGGCAGCATAAATTACACAGCATATGTGTCTAGGCATTTCTATGCCATAGATGCTAACCAAACAAGTTTAAGTAGCGCAATACCATTGTACCAAGGTTTAACTTCTGGCAGCAACACATACATACTAAGTTCTGATACACCTACGCTAAGCAACACTAATTACAATTATTACTACCTTGTTGGTGAAAGTGAAACAAAACATTATGTTGTAAGCAAAACCGTAACGGCTGTTTTAGCAAACTCTACGGGTACAGTTGTTAGGCGTGCCGTTTTAGCCTCTAATACGGCGACGGATATAAACCTAATTGGAAAAATTATACAAAGCAGTGATACCTCCATTGTCTACCCTAGTTTTAACTACTACCTAGATATAGGCAGCTCTCAAATTTTGGTAGCCGATGCTTTTGATGACAGCGTTGAATACTTTACCGTAGACTACACCACCAAAGACTCGGTTGTAGAGGCTTTTCCGGGTGTAAAGCTGCTTGCTGGCGCCCCTTATGCAAACCCTATATTCTATTTTCAGGTAAAGCACAAGGCTGACGAACAAGCCGTTGTAAACTTTGGCATAGAGGTTGCCAACGCTTACTATGTAGAAGTTTTAACAAATGCCGTAACTTCTACCACCACCAACCTAATTTACGATTTTGAAACAGTAAGCTTTAAAGACACCATAACCAACCTTACATCTAACGACTACATAGACCAAATGTATTATGTTTTGCAAGCCGACACTCTTGATACTGTAGTTGCCTATACAAAGCAGGAAAACTTAACTGGGTCTTGCCCGACCATTGACTCGGAAGGCAGTGGTGAATACCATGTTTATGATGCAGCTGGAAAAGAGATTTATTGGTACCATTACCATGATGGCTTGGGCATAGAAACTCTCTATGATTGTGTCAATAAAGAATATATAGTAATAAGCAAAATTGCTGACTACATATTTTATCCAGATAGTGGCAACTATTTTTATGTAAATGTGTACAACACTAGCGGAAGAATAGAAACTGTATACCAATTTAGAAAGGGTACAAATGAAATTGAAGCCATTTACACCGAGTACTTATCTGGAAGTTATTTAACCATACAAAACATAAAGGTGTATGACGACGACAACTATGTTTATTCCACCAATTTAGTTGACGAAGACGGCAAGATTTTGGTTAACGACCAAGGCAGGTATACTCAGCAGCTTTACTATATAGACCCTACTTTAGGAAAAATTGCGCCACTTATAATTTACAAGGAAAACGCCGACGGCTCTTTAGGAAGCATCAATCTTGTTATATGGGAAAGTTCGGCAACAGGTATAGAAAATGTCCCTACTTTTGACGCGCATTCTTACTATGTAACCCAAAGCGGAATTGTTATGCTAACATCCGACGGCGCCATAAACGAAATTTGCGAAAAATTGGACAGTTTGTTTACTAGCGGAATTGGCTCTTCTATAACCAACTACGATTACAGCGAAGTTTTAATTGGCGGGCTAACCACAGCATACAGGGTAAATGCAAATGACCTTAACTCTATAAACACATTGTCTACAAACGCTAACGACTTGCAATCTTACTGGTGGGAAGACGCAATTAATATTTCTAATGCTTACAACTCTACCGACCCGTACTTTTTATGCGGCAAAGAAGGTGTTGTACTTTTAGCCAACCCTACTGTTGTTTTATCGGACGAAAACGACGGGGATATAATTTATCAATTTAAATATTGGATGGTATTTAGCCGTTACAACAGCAATATTTTGTACTACAACAAAGAGGTAACCGAAGGCTTGGCAGATAGAACCAATTCGGTTTGTAGGTTTACTTCGGCAAACGCTGGATATTACATTTTTGTGCCAGTATACGAAAGAGTTTATTCTGTTAGTATTGGCACGGCTGTAGAATATGGTGCCAACAACCTTGGCGGCGGCGTTAACATCTATTATGCTGATGGCAACAGTATAAACCTAACCGAATCTAGGTACGGCGATGACGCTGACGAAATCTATTTTGCACAAATAGAGCCAACCACAGTAAACGGCGTTACAGCTTATTATTACAACAACTTAACCATTACACCATATTTCTACTTTACTGGCAAATTTATAACAACAGATGGATACACCTACCCAGAACTAAAGGTAGAGGACAATATATTTAGGTATAGATACACTTTGCTTGGTGTAGAATACGCCAAGTATTACCAAATAAATGTAACGGGTGCAACGATAACTGCAGAAGAGATTAGCGTTATAACAAACTTTGTATATGGCGAAGCTGGCATAGTACTTATTTATGGCTCAGATGGCGAATATAGTTACTACTATAATCGTACCGGTGACTATAATGTACAGACAATCTCCGGAGAGCTTACAACGAGCAGGTACTATGACAAATTTGCATGGCAAGCCGATAATGACACTAAAACTATTATTGACTACATGAGTTACATGTACAATATAGACTACTACACCGACGGCGTTTTAAGTTATCTATCTGGTTTAACAGAATATGCAGACCGTTATCTTAAAGACGGCATATCATTAGATTCTAAAATAGTTTATTACAACAAAACAGAAGGTGCCTTTTATGCATACGACACCCTAAATATTCAAAAAAACATTTCTTTAGACACAAGTTTAGGCACAAGCAGCAATTTGGCAAGCTGGTTTAAACAATATGGAGAACTTTGCGCAACTAGCATAATTAAAAACTTTAATGCCATACTAAATGCGCCAGCATCTACTACAACAGTAATGCCAGACTACAATTACACTAGCGCAAACAATCTTGCCAGCGGAGAACTTTACTATGCCGAAGACGGCTCGGTTAATATTACTCAGCAGTACAAAACAAGCTACTACACGCGCGACTCTCAAATGGTTCTTTCGGCGGTTGCTGGCTCGGGCTACAGGCTAGAGGGCTGGTATCTTTCTACTTACAATGCCTCAACCAATAGTTGGGTAGTTAGTTCTAGCGATATCACTACAGAGTTGGGCGTTACCTACACCGACGCCATTTTGGAGGTTGTGTATAACCAAATAGACTTTAACTGGTACTATGTAACTAGTTATAGTCAACCGATAAATGGCTTTACATACTATTATTATGATAAAGAAAAAACTCAACTTGCTATTGTGCCAAGTTCTTTGGTGGATGACGTTGCCGGATACTATATTACTTACACAGAAAATGGCATAACATTTTATCAACAACTCTTCCGCAAAAGCCTACTTTCTACAGAATACTACTACGACCAAACATACTCGGTAGCCTACGATGGTCTTCAGACACCTAAGCTAATGAGCCACTACGAGGCTAAAACTGAGGTTAACGGCAAATACTATATTGGCAGCACCCAGATTTACAAAAATGGTAACACATATTATCGCACTATGAATGCGTCTAACTTTACTGCTACCGGAAATAAGCTATTTATAACAAACTTGCACAGCAATATTAGGCTTGTGGCTAAGTTTATAGAGGTTTATCAAGCCATGATTTTTGCCGAAGACAGTTCGGCGGAGAACATTCAAATTGTCTCGGTTTACTATAATAATACTAGTGGTAAGGGCTCTGCTGTAAGGTCAGATTCTTCCGGAAACCAAATTGTTGCTTTGTCTGCGTCTGTAACCGGCTTAAATAATAATGGGTTTACAACATACAAGTTTACAACAAACATTCAAACTGATTCTGGCTACGACTTTGATGTTAATGGCGGCAACATTAGCATAAACGATTTTAAATATAATTACGGTAACAACAAATTAACTGATGATTATTGGCAAGGTGTAATAGATAACGGCAGCTATATTGGCGGAACCGAGTTTAACTATCTTACTGTAGAAGATACCGGCCTAAACAGAGTTAACGAAGAAAACCTTAATTTAAACACCATGTATTTTGATGTTTACAACAGCATTTACGTTGTTGTAAGGGTTTATTATACTCAAAAGTTAAATATACACTCTTTGGGTTTAAATTCAGCTTACACTTTAACTCCGGTGTTCTACCCTACAGAAGAATATATAGACGAAGTTGTGGCTGATGAAGATAAGAGTGTTAATTACCTTTACTACATATTTAAAGTAACATTCGACCGCGACCTTGCCGACTATGTTGGTACAACAACAATAGGAGAAGGCGAAGAAGAAAGCGAACTAAAATACACTCTTGCTTCTGACTCTAACTACAATAGTGAGTATGTTGTTCATGTAAACCGCGGCAAGTCTTTATTTGCCGACGTCATTGATGGCGACTACACATATTTCTATTCTAACCTATTTGGCTATGTAGACTGCTTTGGGCAAACGGTTGAGTTTACTGTAAGCCAAGAAACTGGCAAAATTACCTTTAGTTCTGATTATTTAAGCGCTTTGAAAACCAACTTGGTAAACGCTGGCGTAAATCACCTTGCAAATGACACCCGCCTAATAGATACTTACAACTGGGACAACATAAAAGATTTAGCCGAGTATATTAGAAAAACTTATGGTTACAACTTTACTATGGCTGGGGTTATAATTAAGGAAATTAGCGAAATTACTGAACCTATAGCTGGCATAACAACTACCACTGCAAAAGCGCTAACGGCTAAAAATACATACGAAGAGAAAAATTACACCAGTTCTTATACAGAAATAATTAATCAAATTAACCTATATTTTAAAAATCAGACTACTAAAATTACTACTCCACAATTAAATGGTAGTACTAACTTTATTAATTTTTCAACTATACCAGTATATATTTACACGGTAGGCATGGCAGTTATAACCGACTCTGTTAGCACTGTAAAGTTTGACGAAGCTGCCCTTGAAAAACTAACCGGAGACTACATTACTGCTGGATATCCATCCAGTGTACAGGAAGAAGAAGATGATGATATTACCGATTTTGGCATAAATATTTCTTCTTCACTTTATACGCGCGGTGGAACCAAGGGCTACACCTACATTGGTGCAGGCACACAAACTAACAACTTGTCTGAACCTATCTTGGGTTCAACCTACAGCAGCAGATTTGAAGATGTTATATTTGACAACACCGATTTTGCACTTGCCGAAAACACTATTATGGTGTTAGAGGGCTTGGAAATTTCAGATGAATATTACTGGTATTATAAAAATAATGTTTGGTATGTTAGTTGGACCGAAGACTCCGAAACCTACACATATAAATTTTTAGGCTGGTACGAGCAAAAATTAATGAAAGGCGACGACGGCGTCTACCGCTGGCAGGATTATCAATTTATGTCAGCAGACCCTGTAAAAGGCTTTGCTAGCAGCGCTGTTGCCGACACCAATATTTTGGCAATATTTGAAAAAGTTGTAAACTTTACTGTAGAAGGCACTAAAAATAACTTTACAATTAATCTAAACTCGTCTGGCGACAGCTTAAACAACGCAGTAGTAGACCTTTCTGACGACGACACCACTTCTTATTCTGGCGACTACACCATTTCTTCTGATATAACCATGGCTATTACGCCAACTGGTGGCTTTAGATTGTCTAATAACTGGACAATTACTGTGCCGGGCTTAGAAAACCACACAACTATAGATGTTTCAAAACTTGACGATATATTCTCTTACAGCCAGTATGACGCGGACGGAAACCTTGTTTCTAAAGAGGGCTACGCCGATGTTGTGCTAACCGATACAGTATTTGTTAGCTTTAACTTAGATGCCCTACTAAGGTATATTTATAGTGATACGTTAGAAGTTGCCGAAAACGCAGAAGGCGACGAGGACGACGAAGACAATATTATAAGATTTGCTTACGGAAGTGGATACTTTGTTAACAACGAAGGACAAGTTATAGACCCAATTTCTAGCCTAAAGATTGAGCTAGAATTTAAGGAAGTTGTGCTTGTAACCCTTAGCGTTGAGGGGTATTTATACACAGACGGCGACGATATAACACAAAGCTCTGGTTACAACTTTAGTTTGGTTAATGTTGATGGCGAAAATGGCAGTTATACACTTACTAGGTACTTTTTAACCCAATATGTAGCACCAGAAGAAGGCGAAGATCGTGGCAAGGTTGTTAACGCTTTGGAGGAAATACTAAAAGACAGTGCCCAGCGCGAATTCTTGTTTGATTTAAACGGCAACAATCTGCTTATTTATGGCTACTTTGATGTAGAACTAAACGGGCACTTATTTGTACAAACTATTGCAGATGATAGTGACGCAGCACAAGCCGCCACGTTGCAACAATGGTGGTTAAACGGATACTATACAAAAACTACTTGGGGCTATAATAGCGACAGCCTTGGCTTTTACAACTACTCTAATGATACCGATTACGAAGAGGTGTTTGGCACAACTAGTGGAGGCAGTGGCGAAGAAGGTAGCGAAGAAAGCAATATTGAAGAAATAAATGTTGACGAAGGCGACGAAGAAGGCGGCGAAACAAGCAATGGCAATATATTTGATTACAACAATTTAGATGTTTCTACATTCCATGTGTTCTTTAAGTATCTAGAAAATAATGGTACTCCATTTGCAACTGGCACTGACGGCATAACCGACGACACTATTGAAATAGGTAATTTAAATGATGAACTATTTAAAACCTCGTTAGACAACCGCGGATATTTGTTAGAGTGCCGAATAACCAGAGTTAGCACCCTTAAAATTGCCTACATTTCTATAGACTCTTTGGCGGCCCTAGAAGATGAATTTACATTAACAAACAATTCTGCAACAAATAGTTCTGAAAATGTTAACTATATAGACCAAAATGGCTTAATTTCTTGGACGGGTATGCGCTACACAATCGACGAGTACAATGTCTACACAGAAGTATCGGCAAACGACAGCTTAAACCTAGACTTAACGGCTGAAGATGGGGCAACTAACCAAATGTGTTACTCTACCTACTACTTTACAAACACAACTTCAATTACCCTTAGCAATTTGGCGGACTACACCACTATAAACAATACCGTGTTTATGTTTGTAGGCTGGTTTAAAGTTACTTCTGGTTTAACATCTAACAACCCTGCTTCTGGTGGTTCGCTAATTTATAGCACCACAGATAATGTCTATCAGCCAGACACTGGCGGCTCTTATGTTGCTGTGTTTGTTAAAACCGCTACTGTAACAAAGGTTGTTACAGACTATCCAAACGGTACACTGCAAGTTAACACTACTCAGCCAGAATTCTCTTATACAAGTTCTGACCAAGTTGACTGCACTATTTATAACCTAGAAAATGTTATGTATATTAATAACGCAATGTATGCAATGATTGGCTCTACCATTAGTGCCGATGTTTCTGCTAACCCAGAATATGTTATTAAAGATGTAACTGCCACTTATAGCATTGCCACTTATAGCGAAGATGATGAGGCTACAATAAGCATGCTTACTGACGAAAATAGAAATGCAAACAGTGCAACTGCAACCTTGCTTGTAGAAGACACAACTTACCGCATAATAGAGGCCGAGTTTGAACTTGGTTATTTAGTAGAGGTAGAACAACTTTACTACATTAGTTCTGCAATGAACGGCATTGGTGTGCAGTACAGCAGCGAAAATTTTGTTACAATAACCGATAACAACAACAATCAAACATATAATGCAACAAACACAGAAAATAATAGCGTAAACAGCTACACTTTTGCCACTGGCAGCAACCTTACAATTACATTTACAAACACACCTAATACCTACGGCATTATTGGCTTTTATATAGACGGCGTAAAACAAGATTTTACTTATGACGCCGAGAACAATACCTACTCTATTACAGTATGCATTAACAAGCACACCATAATAGAGGCCAGATTTACTACGTTTGTAAAGGTAATAGTAACAACAAAAGTTTCTGGCTCAACTGTAAACTCTGATAATTACACTACTAAATTTACTTACACAGATCCATATTTGAATGAGCAAATTACTATATCAGACACAGATACACAGTCAAGTAACTACTATGTTCTTAGCGGAACACTGCTTAATATGAGCACTTCTACCGAGTTAGAAAATGTCATTTTTGACAGATGGTATGGAAACACCGTGACAAATGCAACAAGCCCTAGTAATTCAGACTACAGCACCAATCCGCAATACATACAAGTTGTGTCTGCAGATAGCAGTATTACCCCTGCCCGTAATTTTGCTGTTGCAAAGGCAACTGTCCACAATATTTATGCAAACTATCTAAAAAATTACAAAGTAACTATTACAAAGGAACTTTTAAGCTACAATATTCAGGATATTGGATACATAGACGAAACAACTGACGAACCTACTTCTATATTCTGGTCTTTGCTAGATGTAACTATTACATACACAGATCAATACGGCAAAAATCAAGAACTTCAAATGGGGTCGCTAAAAGAAATTACCATAAATGTAAAATCTGGCACAAAAATTACAATAACATCCAACTTGTCTGAACTTGTTGCAAACAGATATTCATTCCTTATTTATAAACCTATTACTACTTTAGTTGTAGGTGACGAAGATGATGGATTGTACGAAGCCTATCAAACTATTAATGAAGTAACAGCATTTACTGTTAAGTTTTCTGCAACACGCAATCTAACTTTAATTAGGCAAGTAAATAATATAGAAAGCCAAGATAACGCTGGATGTTTAGATGTAGGATATAGAGCTAGCCAAAACGGAGGAGCAAGTGTAATAACAACGCTTGGCAATTACAGCCACTTGTTTGTAAAACTATTCAACACAACATCTATTACAGTTTATGCGGCTAATGCAGAATCAAGCGGCTATATATTTGCAGGATTTTATATTAATGGCGTAGCAGTCGGCACTGGAACTCTCAGCGATGGCAACTGGCAACTAAAAATAGTTGACGGTGAAGGCGAAAATACAACAGATACCTACTATACCAAAGAAAGTGACCTTTCGGTTGTGGCGCTGTACTATATGCGCACCACTATTATTACTGCTGTGTCTGTAGACGGCATAGACGGCACCTACGAAACAGACGGCCTTAACGGAAACCTAAAGTTTACCCTAATAGGCAACCGCATAAGCGACGCAAAAACTTCTGAACTTGGCGGCATATATTACAACACTGATGTTCAAAGCCTTACAGTTTCTATGCTAAAAAATGGCAGCACTCATTACTACCTTAGCGGAAAAACTTTGGGGCTTGTGGCAGATAGCTACCAGGGGTATCAGTTTGAAGGCTTCTACTATAAAGTAGGCCTTAGTGGCACTTGGGCAAAATTGAGTATGAACACATCTAGCGAATACTCCTATGGTGACACGCTTTCGGCTATATTAGAAACTAGCAAAATGATAACAACCATAAATGATGCTACTACAGTTTACATTAAAGCTAACTTTTTAAGGGCTAGCAATGTTGCTGTGCAAGTATCTTTCTTAAATAGCTACAATTCTAAAATTACATCTTGTGAAGTGCCAGAAGTAAACTACCTTAAACTTAATGCAAACAATAATGATATACTAGAAACTTCAACTTACTTGCCATATAACAGTTCTACTACAAGCAAGTACTCAAACGACAACGAATTCTACTTTGCCCTATCCACTTATGTTGGCTTTAAAATAAATACCAATTACGACGATTACTATGTTTACAACATATACATTAACGGCAAAATTTACAATGGCGGATATTCCTATATTTGTGGCGGATATAAATATTTGGTGCTAAATTTAGCTAGCTATAGCAAGCCAGACAATTTTAACCAATATGACGCAAACACCAGATACAACAACATAATAATTGATGTTAGACTTGTAGAGGTTGTAGACTACACTATTCGTGTAAGCGTTTACGACACCGAATATTTAGCAAATATAGAGGCTCTTGGTGTAAATTCCTCTTTAAATAGATACGCTGTAAAAGTTGATTACACCACTATTTCCTATCTTTCAACCTTTGGTGGCTTGCTTAGTTTAAATGCTAGTTCGGCTGCAAATAGCCAAACAGGCAACTTTATTCTATTGTTTACAAGTACTGACAACATAAGCGGAAGTTATAATACTAATGTTGTAAGTGTCCGTAACGGCGTGCTTTATGTAAATTTAAAACTGCCTATTGGCTCTAAAGTTAGCGCCGAACTTACAGATTCTGATGGCTATAGTCTAGCCCAAAACCCAACAATTAGCGGCAACGACAATAATACATACACATATGCTGGTTGGTTTGCATACAATGGCAGTTCGCTTGTTGGCTCTACTTCGGTTATAAACTACACTAGAGAGCTAAGTTTCTATCTTGCGCAAGACACCTCGGTGGTTGCAAGATTTGACGCCAATGTTTGGGCTTACACCTACGACACTCAGTACTCATATCAGTTTAACGGAACTAATTTTGGTGGCAGCAAAACATTTGCTTCTACTGCAGTCCCTGGCATAAATAGCGACACAATTGCTCAGCAAATAACCGAATATTTAAAGAGCTTAAACACCAATACTGGCATTACAAATACATTTGAATATAACGGCAAAAAAGAAGCCGAAACCTATGAAAGCATTACATTGATACTTACTGGGCTTGGCAACAATTTGTACGAAATAGACTACACATACGAAAACGACAACGATACCTTGTATTCTGGCAAGTACACCTTTATGTTTATGGGCTGGTACCAAGAAATTAGGGACTATCGAACAGAAGAAAGCCGTGTTTACATGCTTGCTAGCACTACCCTAGAGTTGGGCAACAGCGCTAATAGTCTACTATCTGACGCAACTAGCCTTACCGCAGTGTTTACTCAAATTGTAGATGTAAGGCTAAATCAAGACGCAATTAATACTGTTTACTACAGCCGCCTTGCAAATATGTCTAACACAACACTACCATTAAATTTAAACAGCAATGACACTGTTATTGGCAGTAGCTTAGATATTTATGGAAATCTTAATATATATGCGCTTTACACAAGCGGCATTGCTGTAAACGGCTTTGTAAACTACGGCTACTATAACAGTGCAGATGATAATACTCTGGATACAATTAAAGAATACATCACCTACCAAATAGTAAGTACCCTTATAGATACAGAATATCTAGTAACTTCTAGTACAGCCGACGACCCAAATGTTGAGAGCAAGGGCAATGTAACACAAGGCGACGCTAGCGGTAATCAAGTTATTGTAGTCAGCAACAATGCTATTGTCTATTTGTTTGGTGAAAAGCCAACCACAGAAAATTTTGAAGAAATTAAAATTTATCATACATTGTACAACTACACAATAAAAACGCGCAACAACATGCTTTACACTATGACGGCAACTGCAGCGCGCGTTGAAACTGATGACGACGAACCAGAAACCGACGACGAGCCAGAAGTTGGCACAAGTTCGCTAAAACTACTAAATTCTGGGGCAATTGTTGCAACTTCTGGCAGCAAACTTGTTGCAACCTCTGCTACTAAACAACAAAATGGTGGGATAGAAGCTTATGCCGCCGCCGACAACACTGGTACAGAACAATATACATCTAACACAACAAACTCTGGCTTTGAAATTGGTATAGATGATGATGCGCCAGACTTGTTTGTGTATATTGGCGGAAGATTAATCGCGCCAAGTTCTGGCAACGACGACGCCACCATAAAAATTGGCGTGCGTTACCCTAGTGGCGAATCTGTAGAGCTAAATTTAACTATTGACGACAATACTGGCATACTTTATGTAACAGACGAAACCGGTACCATGGTAGACCCTGCCGAACTTGCCGCACTGCCAGAAGGCACTCAAATAACATTATCTGTTGTTATGTCTACTTCTCCTACTGTGTTGCTAAGAAAAATAGTTTTATATATGTTTAAAACAGAAAATGACTGGGAGAATTATATTAATAGCGGCACCTTGCCTGCGTCTGCTGGCTATATATACTACGCCTCAAATGATAATACTGGATCTCAGATAATTAGTATCAAATTAACTAACGAAAATAGCATTTCTATTTCTAGTAGTCTTGTAAATCAAAACTCAACAACCTACCCTTACTTTGCTTTTTGTGTAAACTTTGTAAACAACTACGGCATAGAACTTAAAGAAAACGAACTAGAAAAGGGCAATGTAGGTATTTCTTATAACAATTCGGAACCCTCTATAGATAGTGGCTCGGTGTATGATGTTATTATTACCGACTCTGACAGTTATGCTTTTTCCGATTTAACCATACAAGATACAAAAAATTCGGAAGATTCGCTTTCTTCACTGTATGATTTACTATCAAAGTTATTAGAGGACCAAACAGAATATAGCGCAACTAACCTAAGCGATTTGGTGCTTGCAATACAAAATGCTTATGGTGCCGAGGAAGACCCAACAACATATACCTTTGAAGATAATTACTGGACAAGCATTTGTTACAATGCTACCGAAAATATGCCATTTACTTTATACTCTGCTACCGGAAGCCTTACCATTAAAATCAATTTTACTTTTAATAGTACCAAAGATTATATTGGTGGCAGTTACATTACTAAAGCAAGCTTTAAATTTACCATAAACAGCAACATAACAATAATTACCAAATACGAGCATGTATCTAAGGTAAATGTTTATTTAACAACCGAGGGCTTTGACGCCAATACAACCGGCTACAAAAAAACCGACAGCACAAGTGTTGGCATTTTGTACATTCAAGATTATCAAATATACACTTTGGATAATAATAGCAAATACGAAGCTATTAACAAACTAGACAAGGTTAGAGAAAAATATCTTAGCACCCTCTCAGATAATCTTGATGCTGAATTTGTGGCGTACTACTACGAGGGCGGCAAACTTGCTACCACCGGAAGCTACACTGAGGGCAACGACGGCATGCTAATTACTGCCGGCGAAGAAGACACCACCAGTGAATACAGCAAAGTTATACAGGAAATTTTAGGTAAAACAACCTATTTATCTGCTAGCACGGTTAGTGACGTTATTAAAATAGAGATGCTATTTGTTGCAAGAGTAACCCTTTCTGTTGGTGCAGATACACTATACTACAACCCTATCCCAGAAGAATACTATAACGAAAACGAAACAGTAGAAGGCTATATGAACCAAAACCTGCTAAATACTCCGCTATATGGAATGCTTTATACTAACGAAAGTTTGGTTGAAGCAACAGAACAATACAACAATACTGCTGTTTCTTTCTACTATACAGATAATAATTATTCTGATGTATCGGGTGCATTAAGCGTTTCTACCTTGCTTAGCGAACCAACAACACTTAAACTAAATGACAAATATAGCTACTTTAGCTTTTACAAGTGGGAAGCCTTATACGACGACACCGTTGTTTACACCACCGAGGACAATATTTTGTTGTTAAGTTTTAACCTTATGGCGGATATTTGCGACGCAATTAAACAAAAAATTGAAAATATTACTACAATAGATATAACTAAAATTACCTTGCGCGGCATTTTAAAGGAAGAAGCCCTAACCACCATGCTAGAATATTCAGTTTCTGGCGAGGCGTTCACGGTTACCACTGGTAACGTTGATGCCACAACTGACACTGTAATTACCATTATAGAAGATTATAAATATGAAAATACTGATGACTTTATATCTCTATATTACTATAAAAATCAAATAACTGATAATAACAATATTAACCTTGTGCTTGGGGCTTACATTTACGAGTATAATGCTGGCTCCAACACCACCGACTACAAGTTGGTTGTAGCATTTAGCAAAAATATTGCTAATGTAGCTAATGTAGCTAATGTAGCTTCAGATTCAGACCCAAGCTTTCATGTAAATGTAGTGGCTAGCAGCTATACTAACCAAAATAGCCAAAATGCGGCAAAAACCGACTTATTAAACAAAAATTATGTTAGGTTGGTTAGCAATAGTGATCCTATAACAACAGCAGAAAATGTGCCTTTAACCTATTCTAATAATAAATATTATCTGCTAGAGGGCGTTATAGACCAAAGCGGCATGCTGCAGTATTCTGATAGCAACAGCGTTATTAACCTTAATTATTCTGGTAACAAGTTAACTTGCTATGGGCTTGATAGTAGCAAAACAAGTACACTTTTATCTAACGATAATAATAATGTTACAAACACCGTTAGATATGTTCTTTATGCAAGCAATCTAAACCTTATAGAGTTTGGCACGGCGCTGCCAACAGAAATTGGTTTATATGATGGTGACTTTACATTAAACATTACGGCTTCCGAAGATAATTTAAAAACTATAGGGGTATCTAATACTTCGCTAGATTTAACTAATGGCAATTATGGTGCGCTAAGTTACTTAGTTAGAGAAGGCACACTAATAAAAGCTGAGCTAACCATGAACACCGAGAACACCACCTTATACAACAACTTTAACTGCATAGCAATATCTCATAGCTTAATGGTTTCTGACCTGTATGCGTATTTCTATAGCGAAAATACACAAATTGTAAATGTAACTGATGTTAGTCTAGAAAACTGGCGCACCGCACTTGGCATGGAAGGCGATAGCAACGACAACGACTATTATCAAACCTTGCGACAATATTCCGACTACAGAATTGATAGCAAGGCTACAAATTACACCTTTATTGCAACCGAAAATGTAAGCTTTATTGCCGACTTTATTAATCTGTTTGACGAGCAAAGGATGTATCTTACTGTGCTTCTTGCTGCAGACTCTAGCTTTAATTATAGTTTAGACGGCACAGCAAACGGGCTAAAAGAGTTTAGCGGCAAAAACTTTATAATAATAGTTTCTACCAAAGGAACCACATTTAACTTGACTCTAGATAGTATAGATTACCACTACTCTGCTACTGGAGAATATGTGGGCTGGGCATCAATAGATATTCCTTCTAGTAATTCTACGGATGATGAATCGTCTTCTGACGGCAACGATAGTAACAATGTAGTATCTTACTATACCGGACAAAACATAGTAAAAATAGAAGAAGATAATAACTTTTATATAACTATAAAACAACAAAACTATCAAATTGGTGTAGGCTTGGTTAGTAACAAATTTATAGATGTTGCGGCTTGGGCTACAGAAAGATATTTAACTTTAAATGGAAAAAATACCAACAAAATAGACGAAGAAGGCAATATTATATACACCACTAGCTACGGATATAATTTGTTACTAGAAAACGGAAGCTTTGCTACGTCGCCAAGTGTATATGTATCTTCGAGCAGCGACATAGACGACGTATTAGAAAAATTAAGTGGCGTAACTACGGCTGAAGAATACACTGTAGATAGCTATACTGGGGCAACTTTATCTGGCACAGTTGCAATAGTAACAAATAAACTAAATAGCTCTGTATATTTAGTTGCGCAAGCAAGATATGGTTATTACTTTGGTGGCTTTTATGCAGTGTCGCAGTCTGCATTGTTAACACTAAATACAGACGAACAAAACTATAATAACACCTGTTCTGCTTACACCATGAAATACCTAGGTGGCGCTTACTACTTAAATGGCTCTAGTGATAACAGCACATGCACAACTAGAAAAAATGGTAGCACAACCTATTACTACTATTTGTTAGACAATGTTGACGGAGATGTAGAAATTGTAGCTGTTTATGTACCTTTTGTATATTTATTAACCATTATAAACAAAGAGTTTGACGAGTCTGAAAATAGCTTAAATAGCGAAAATATATATTTGGTGGACCCAGATGACGACGAAATTACAACTCAAGGTAAAGTTTATGCAGAAACTTTACTTATTACCGCTAATAGCTACACAGAACTTACCATAAGCAGCAATGGCTATTCAGAATTTAAGGGCATTATTAGCGACGAAGAATATAATTTACAAGCAGCATATTCTCACGAAGAAATTAGCAAGGTAGATATAATTTATACAGATAACTCTACAGAATCTATTGATATAGACGGCTCAACCGAAAAAGACAGGGCCGAACAAATAATTAAAGCATTAAACAAAATATTTGATGGAAGCGGTACTAAAAAAGATAATATATCTTCTTACACAATTACCTATACAAGTAGCGAAGATGGAAATGTGCAAACTGGGCTATTATCTACAAAAGATGCTCGCCGCCTATTTCCGTTAGATTATTCAAAATTGTTAGCTGCAACAAATACTACTGCTCAAAACACCGACCCCCTTAGCTACATGTATCTATCTTTTGGCGATATTAATGAAGACATAACTCTGTATGCTTACTTTACATCCATTTATTACACGCTAGAAATAGAAATTGCAGAATTAGAGTCTAGTTATTACTACTATGACGATACCACAAGTTATAACTATAACATTACTAGCAAAAATAACAATACTTACTATTTAAGTTATGCAAATGCCGACAGCGATGACTTTGTAAACCCTAGTGCAGATGACGACTATGGCATAGCAGAGGACGACCCTTATATTTACACATTCTATGATTGCGACGGCAAAAAACTTGCTAACCCAGTTAGAGTTACAGCAGCTATGGTAGAAAGCACGGCTACATCTGGCGACACTAGCAGCAATTATTTAAGGCTAATTCGCACCAATCAAGCTAACAACACCTACGAATATGCTTATGTTGTTACTAAGCCACTTACATCTGGTAATAACTTGTATACATCAGATGTAAATGCCGAAGCAAAAACAACTAATTTGGTTTGTCTAGAAGATGTAACCGAGGGATATTTTGATTTGTCTTTAAGTAATATATTTAACTATGCTAATGTTGACACAAATAGCAAATACAGTTTAATCTCTGGGCTATTTACAATTACAATAAACGGCGACGAAATAGATTCTGCAGATATAAACATTAGCAAGGGCGGCCAAGAGATTACTACAAAATACTCAGATTACTATCAGGTTGTTGGTATAATAATAAGCAACGATGTCATGGCCGATATAAAAATTTATAAGGGCGTTTCAAAAGACGACGAGCCTTCTATAAAAGTTTCTTTTAAAATTATGGCAAACGCTAATACTGGCTTCCCTGATGTTCAGATTACGGCTGGAAACAAAAGCAACGAAGGCTCTTCTGGCGTAACCGCCAATAGTGCTTCAATTATTTCAAAAGATTACGACGTTAATGGAAAGATAACCTCTGTAGCCAAAGAATATGATAGTATTAATGGCGATGCATTTAATGTTAAAGAAACATTCTTCCAAGATATACTTACTATTGATGATAGCGGCAAAATAACCTTTTGTACAGAAACAGACAACGACACCAAGTACGAAATTGAGACATTAACAAAAACTGTCAGACTATCTTATTTATTAAGGTCTAAGGCGGCTACCGCTACCCTATCTTTTGAAAACGCAGGCAGTATTGTTAATTCTGAAGATAACTCAATAAATATAAATCTAATTTCTACCGATGCTAAAGACAATTATGCAACGCTAACTGCGTTATCTACAGCCTTGCATAGTTCTACAGGCTCCACCACTTGCAAAAAGTGCGGCTCCTATAGTTTCTGTAAACTAGGACAAGAGCACGGTTTGATAGACGCCTACTACCTATACATACTAAAAAATGCTCAAATTTATGTTGACGCACTAGAAACAAAGATAAACACCACCGACGCAAATGGTACAATTGCCTTGTATATGGGCTATTTGCTAACCTTTAACCCTTCCGAAGATATTGCTAAAGACTTTGACGATAACGAAGGTACTGCTAGCTCGGCTTACGGCGACATGTTTGATTATCTAGACATTTCTAGAGCAAGCTTTGCCGCAGTGCTTATCAACTTTGGTTTTGATGCTTTGGCTAGTAGACTAATGAATAGCGACGATTTGTATTTTACTCGTACAGATGTTTATACAAACTTTAAAAACGCTGTAAATGTAAACTACTTTGGCAATGTAGTCAGCTATGGCGATATACTTATTAATGTTTGCAAATTAACCGAGCATGAAATGCAACACAGCGTTACTTATGTAGGCCACACTGATATCATATGGCAAGAGAGCCGCGGTTATGAATATGTAAACAAGGCTACTACCAAATTTACAGAAGTGCAATATAACGGAAGCTATATTACAGAGTACAACAACGATTACGAAAATATTGCAGAAGGAATATCTAATGAAATAAAGCTAACTTTAGGTTCTTTAATTAAAAACTATGTGGCTGGTATTATAAATAGCACATCTAAATATGCCGGAACATTCTCCTATTATGTTCACTCTGGATTGCTTGCAGATGCAAGAGATTATTCCGCCAGCCAAACTATAGATTTTAACTGCACAACAATAATAGATTTAAACTGTCAACTTAAAACAGAGTACAAAGATAAAGAGCATGTAACAT
>CAYTHL010000003.1:0-50662 GCA_964437615.1 uncultured Lachnospiraceae bacterium
TACAGTGCCACTTGGCGTGCTATTGCTGCTTGGATTGTTGCCATTGTATACAATAACAAAGGTGTTTGCGGTGTAGTTAGCCAAAATTGTTATGTTTCCGTAAACATTTGCGCCAATAGTTAGAGTGTTACCACTAATGCTTGGTAGTGTTTCGCCATGAGCCTCGGTGCTATTTGCATCCCAATCAATAGTCCATTTATCAAAAGTGTAGCCTGTTTTGGTTGGCTCAGTTAAAGTAATCTCTGTGCTACCTACGCTTGTTGTGTAGCTACCAGTGTTAGCACTCTCTACTTCCCCACCAGCGTAATCGTAAGTAATATCGTAAGAGTTGCCAGTGTAAACAGCATATAATGTAATTGTGTCATTATCTGTTTTTGTCCAGTTGTATACAGTTGCGCCGTCTGTGTACTTGGCTGCCACTGTTAAGCTTGCTGGCTTAGTTTCTGACCAACCGGCAAAACCATAACCGTTTACAACAAGTGCATTATCGTTAGCTGTATTAATTTTGTTTGCGGTAAGCAGAGTTCCTTCTGTGTCATAGATGTATGTGCTTGTGGTTATTGGGCTGGTGCCGTTATATGTGTAGTACTCAACAGTGTAAGTGTTGGCATGGCCAGTTACAGATATATTATAGGTGCTGCCAGCAGTAAGAGCCTCTACTGTAAAGCTGCTGCTTGTGCCAGAAATTGTGCAATTATCGCCATTTGCTGTAATTACGTCTAAGGTGTAGCCGTCTGCGCTAGTGATTGTTATGGTTACGCTTGCCCCATAAGCCACAGTGTAGCCAGCCGATGCGCTGCCAGTTACCCCTGTGCCACTTAAGGCTATGCTTATCTTGTCCAAAATTGCTGCATTGTAAGAAATATTAACACTATATGTCAACCTCTGGAAGTATAGATAAACAACAGTTTGTCCGCTGCCTTCTATTGTAAAGCTTGTTGCATCTTCTAGATTTGCTGCCGTTGTAGACAACTCTTTAGACCAGCCTATGTAGGTAAAGCCATCACGCGGCGTAACTAGTGTAGACACAGTTACCGCAGAATCAGTTGCGCCGTTGCTGCCAGTTGCTGCGCCACTTTTTGCGTAGTAGCCGTCCAATCCTTGAACTACATTTACATACTGGTATGGAGTATTTGCATAGCTCTTGGTCTCAAATGTAATTTCTAGTGGGCTTGTTGTGTATTTGTTAGTAAATACATATTTGTATGTGTACACAAGTTTGTTTTCAGATATACCTATATTTTCAAATTCTGTTATAGGGCTGCCACCATTAAAGCTGATGCTTTGTAGTTGGTAACCGCTTTGAGTGGTTATAACTATGGTAACTTCCACACCATAAGGAACAGTGTAGTATACCGTTTGCGTGTTTGTCTGGCTATATGTAGATGCCATTGGAGTAACCAGTTTTATGCCACCAAAAAGCCTTGTGGCACTGGTTGAAACGCCACTATTGGTGTTCTCTACAACCCCGGCGCCAGTAACAACTATGCTGTCTATGTAACTACTATCATACTCAATTTCTACATTTATGGTAGTTCTTGTAAATAGCGCATAGATAGTTTGCCCGCTTAAACTAGATGTAATGGTTGTTTCGGTTATCTTTACAAAGTTACCGCTTGCGTCTAGAGTGTAAAGCCCGTCTACCATTACAAATCCGTCATAAGCCTCTGCAGTTATAATGTCTGCAATTGTCATGCCGTAGTAGTAGGTAGTTACGCTGCTAGAAATTGTGCCGCCAACGCCGTTTGAAACTTCTAGGTCATAAACACTAGAGGTTAATGTTGTTTTGCCAGCATTTTCGCCGCTTTGTGTGCGTCCAGCTAGGCTAATTGTGTATACATCTCGGTTAAATAGCGCGTAAACTGTTACTGCCTTTGCTGGCATGCTAGCTGTATATGTGCCGTCTGTATCGGATAGTTTGTTAGCCTCGGTAAATGTGGTGCTGCTGTAATAACCAACAAAGCTAAAGCTAGTATTTGCTTTTGCAGTTAGTGTATAGCTGTCGCCATACATAACATTGTTGCCGCTTAATGTGCTTGCAGAAATATCTACGCTGCCGCCAGCTGGGTCTGCAACATAGTTGCCACTGGTATTTTGAGTATAAATGTTTACAGTTATTGCGCTAACAATTCTGTTGTAAGTAATGGTTACTTTTGCTTCGCCGTCGCCCGTTACGGTTGCGCTCTTAAAAGTTTCCTCGGTGGTAACTATCTGATAGCCAGTTAGGTCTATGACATCATTTTTAATTGCATTAAGAATTACATTAAGCGCCATAGTGTAAGTGATTGTGCTATCGGTATTTGCCGTGTCGGTTAATGTTTTTTCTTCATAACTATTAGTTAGAGTTTGCAATTTTACTATAACTGTATATGTAGAGGCCTCTGTGCTCCATACAGCATACAAGGTTTTAGTTAAGTTGGCTTCGTATACGCCGCCATTATCTGCTACTAAGCCTTTGTACCATTGGTTAATGGTGTCTGCAGATATGGTTATGCTTTCTGTATACTCACTTACTGTAGCGTCTGCTGTGGTAGCCCAGCCTGAGAATGCATATCCGTCTAGGTTGTATTTGCTGCCGTCAAGGGTTAAAGATTTGTCATATTCTGCGGTTACGTCATTTACAGTGCCGCTTATTGTGCCAGTTGTGTTTGTTGGTTTGTTGTCATCAAATTTTATAGTAAAGGTATTTGCAGACCACGACGCGGTTGCAGTAATATCACCATAAGCATTTGCCGATATAGTTACAACATTATTGTTGTAGCTAAACCCAGTTTGGCTTTCAAATACAACTGTCCAGCCAGTAAAAGTGTGACCCTCATAAGTAGGTGTTACAAGAGTAACTTTTTGTGTTTCTTCTTTTACAGTGTAATTGCCGGCACTAATAGCGTCCCCGCCACTTACATTGTAGGTAATGGTACATTGTTTGCCCTTGTATGCAGCATATAGCTTGACAGCTACAGTTACATCGGTGTAAATGTCTGTTATAGATTGTCCGTCTGCATACTCTATGCTTGCCGCATCAACAATCTTGGTGGCGTTTGCCGATGTTGTCCAGCCAGCAAATTCAAACCCACCTATATTAATGCTGGAGCCGCCTTCTTCACTAGCTATAACACTAGCAGAAGTAAGTGGAGTTTCGGTGCCAACATAAATTGTTTGAGAATATAGTTTGGTATCGCCGTTATAAGAATAGTATTCTACAACATAAGAATATTCAGAAATTATGTAAATAAGTGGTATTGTGCCGCTATTAGATAGAGTTTTTAATAACTCGTAATATTCTTCGGTTAGGGTTATTTTTGCAGAAGTGTAAATATTATCAGCGCCTGTAAAGGTAATTGAGGTGCCGCCTGTTACCACTTCGCTGCTAAGCGTGCCGCCTATATATAGCCCGCTTAGTGCGTAGCCAGTTTTAACTGCAATTTGAACAACTATTTCTTGACCATATCTTACGCTTGTAACGCTAGTTTTGCTTGTGTCGTCAGCAATATATATAACAAAACTATTTAGCCCAGCTCGGCTATTGTTGCTTGCAGTTTGAGAAAATCCGTATGTATACAAATTGTAGTATAAGTAAATTTTGGTAGAGCCGTCTGCCGCAACAGTAAATTGAGTAGTGCTGCTTAGGCTTGCTGCAGTTGCGTCTGTTGCCCAGCGGTAGTAGCTATAGTAAGACTGCAGCCCGGTGCTAGAAAACGTGCTAATTGTAACACTGCTGCCCGATGTAGCCTGATAGGTGTTGCCAAACACTGCATCATCGCCATAGCTGCCGTCAGGGTTTTGGTAAACATAGTAAACATTGTAGTCTACCTCGGCTTCGGCTAGGGTTAAGGCAATTGTTAAATAGGTATAGGTAAGGTTTTCTGCGCTGGTATAGCTGTAGCTATATTTAAATTTGTTTCCGCTATTGCCTTCCTCGGTAGTAGTAAGTGGTATTGTATTGCCATTTTCTTTTGCCACAGAAATTGTATAGCCGCTTATTGTGGTTATTTTTAGTGTATATTGCTCGCCATAATACAAGTTGTATTTTGTAGTAGTAGTATATGTTGTGTCTTTTATTGTAACGCTGCTTAGTTTATCAGTATTTGTTATGTTTACAGTAAAATAGTTGCGAGAGAATACTACATAAATGGTTACATCTGCAGTTATAGTTTCTGTGCTAAGCTCATTGCCTAATGTATAGCCCTTTTCTCCGTTGCTTAGTGATGTGTAGTAGCCAACTAGGCTAAAGCCTGTCTTTTTGGTAGCAGACAATAAGTCAGATATAGTTAAGCCATAGTAGTAGCTGCCCGCGCCCGTTACTGTGCCAGCAGCTTTTTCTGTGTCCTTACTGTAAACGCCGTCTTTTGCATTGTCTACCGTCTGATAGTACTGCTCTACTGTTATTGTATATTTGTTTCTTCTAAACTTAGTAGTAATTGTAATATTGCTGCTTAAAATATCATTGTCGCCAATGGCATCGCCAACTACGCCGTCTGTGGTGTAGTAATACCCCTCTAGGGTAAATTCGGCTTTTTGGCTGTCTGTTTGGCTATAGCTTAGCAGACCAAGCACATTTACGCCATAGCGCAAGTCTTCGCTTAGTGTAAAGGTTGCAGAACTAAAGCTTAATGTACCCTCTTGTGCGGTAGCAGAGGTATAGGTGCCGTCAGTGCCTTGTTCTTGCACTGCCAAACTTACAGTGTAAGATTTTCTTTTATAGTTTAATGTAACTTTTGTAGTGCCGTCGGCAGCAATAACAACTGCACCAATTGCACTATCTGTTAAATCTAGATTAAAGTATGTGGCTAAGTCTAGGTTGCCATATGTTTCGGTGTTAAATGCATTTTCGGCGGCAGCTTTTACAGTATCTGCAACTAAGTTGTCGCCTGTTGTGCCTTCTAGTGTTATGGTTTGGGTAGCAGTAGTGTTTTCTAACATTTCTACATTAACCACTACACTATATCGTGTGTTTGTATTTGGGTTAAAGTATGCATAAAGAGTGATGCTGCCGCTAGTTGTTTTGCCATACAAGGTGTTTACTTGCGTTTCTGTTAGGCTGCCATTATCTGTGCTGTTTACAAATAGTTCTGTAGATTCTGCAGATAGTGTCCAGCCGTTAAAGTAGTAGCCTGTTTTGCTTGGGTTTTGGGCCAATTTGCCATCTTCTGTACTATATAGGCTGCCTGCTTGCCCATAGGTTAGGCTAGCAGAGTACGTTGTGTCGTCTACATTTAGTGTAATATTAAATTTGTCGCCAGACCAAACGGCATAAACTGTAGGGGTGCCGTTTTTAGCCCCATTGTTGTAGTATTGCGCGTAAAGGTCTGCTAGGCTAATTTCTGCCCCGTCTTGTGTAGCCCAACCGCCAAAGGTGTAGCCATAGCGTGATATGTTATCACTTGTTGGCAAACTAACTGAGGTTTGTGTATATGTTACCTTTACGGTTGTAGAAATACCTTCTGCCCAAGTTCCGCCATTAGAATCTAGGCTAACTTCATATTCGTCTTCTTTCCACATTGCAGTAAATGTTAATCCATTATAGCCATAATCGGTATAATCCCCATAATAGCTACAAATATCGCTTGCCGATATTGTATCTCCTGCATGGAATTTTTTATCTGCATCTATATTCAGTTTCCAGTAATCAAAGGTGTAACCGAAAGTTTTTTCTACATTTTCTATGCCTTTTATAATTAAAGCTGTATTATACTTAGCGTCGCTTTCGGTTGGTGCCACTAAGGATACCTGTTTTTTTGTTGTATCATCATAGTAGGTGTAGCTTCCGCCAAGAGAATAAGATACATTAATTGAAATTGGCTCGGCACTAATAGAAAATTCGTTATTAAGCCCAATTGTATATTTTTGAATAGTTGCACTGCCGCCAGGAAGAAGTGTCCAGCCGTCGTTAGTTAGGTTTATAAATTGGTAGCCAGTTTTTGTAGTGGCTGTTAAACTAACAATTGTGCCGTAATCAAACCATGCAATGTAAATTCCACCATCAGTGCTATCCCAACTAATTTCACTATATTCTGTATCGCTTTCATATTTAACGCCAGATATTTCTATACGAGATGGGTCGGTAGTTACTTGTAGTTTATACTGATTAATGCTATATTTAGCAGTTAAGGCTAAATTTTCTGCCTCAGAATATGGGGTAATTAACTCGCTGCTATCTGCACTAATTTTTACTGTTTCTCCACTATAAAGGCCTAGAGGTGTATAACCCTCTTTTGTTATAGTAATATTTGTTACTTCATAAACGCTTACACCATCACCTTTGTAGGCAGGGCTAGTTTGTGCGTAATACAAGTTAGATGTTCCGTATAGCACATAAATTGCGCCAGTCTGCTCAGCTTGTCCTACAACAAAGGTGCCGCCTTCATAGGTAAATTCTACCTCGCCGCCGTCTGCCTCTATCGATACTAGGTAGTAATTAGCAGCCCAAACTGCATACAAATTCTTTGTGCCGTTCTTGCCAACGCCAGTTTCGCCATACCAAGTGTTTACAGTGGCAGAAGAAATCTTGGCGTTTAGAGTATAATCAGCAGTCTCTTTGCCCGCATCTGTTGCCCAGCCAGTTAGGGTGTAGCCCGAATTTTCAAAGGCTGTGGTTTTAATATTGTATTCTGTATCGTAAGTAGCCACATCTTCTTCTGTGCTGCTGCCAAAGTTGTATACTACCTTAAAGGTATCCTTTTGCCATGCTAGATATACAGTTGTTGCCGAGGTAATAAGCTGGTCTTCGGCTAATTCTATTAGCTCGTCACTGCTATTTTTAACAAAGTATGTGTCTGCTAGCAAATTGTAGCCCGTTTTAGTGGCGGCAAAGGTTGTACCCGCCAATAAATTATATAGTTTTGCACCATAAACGCCCGTAATGGTGGAAGTGTCTGCGCTGTCAAATTTTCCGCCATTTGCGTCTACTGTTATATTGTAGGAATTTCGCACTAGGTAAACATTAATTACAACAGGTTCTTCGTCGTGCTCTTTGGTGCAAAAGAAATCAGTTTCTTTTAAATTATCTTTTGTTTTTAAATCGCCAGTTTTGTACTCGCTAATAGCATAAATTGTGTAGTTAGACAGAATGTCTTCGCTTATTTCTTTCTCAACAAAATTTAATAGGTCTAAGTAATGAATATTGCTATCACTAGTGTAACTGCTATTATCGCTAACCGACAGGGTTAATGAAGAATAACTATCTTTGCTTGTAGCATCTTTTGCGCTATATTCATCTTGGCTAATGTCTTGACCATATAAATCTAGTTGTATTGTTATGGTTTGAGCTTTCCAAGTCATACACAAAGAGAGATTGTCGCCATAAGTGGTGTATGTATTATATAAAGTTCGGCTATCTGAGCTGCTCCAACCAGTTGCACCAAAAGTGCCACCCTTAATAGATGTACTAATATAAAGTTGCCACCCGTTTGCCGTATAGCCACCCTTTGTTGGTGTAGGAATTGTTACAAAATAAGGGCTTGTAGCTAGGTCTACATAATATGTTAAGGTGCCAAGGTTCTCTGCAAAGGTAATATCCCTATATAGTGTTACTGTATATGTTTTGGCTTGCCAAATTGTGTAAAGGGTAAGCGTTTTACCCTCCCCCACACTAGTATAAAGAGCATAAACATCATCTGCGCTAAGCTGGGTGCCGGTTATATATTTAATATCTAGCGCATTACTACTAAATCTAGTGTCTTCTGTTATGCCAGTTGTTTCTAATCCGCCTACTAGTGTAGACCAGCCTGCAAAGGTGTAGCCGTCTAGCGTCCATTTTGGGTCTGCAAAGGTATAGGTTGTGCCAACTGTTAAGGTTTCAGTTTGTGCACTGGCAGCCTCGTTATTTTCTGCCAATACATTTATGCTTTCTGGCACACTAAATTCAACTGGGAAATATTCGCCAGAGTTGGATATTTCTAATAATCCGTAAACAGTTGTGTTTGGAGTTAGTGCAATATAAATATTTTTGCCGGCTATTGTTAGCTCAACACTTATCTCCGATTGCGCTGTAAAGCTAGAAGATACATAGGCGCTGTTATTTTCAGTAAATGTTGTTTCTGTTAAATTTATTGTTATTTTGGTTACTTTGTAGCCGTCTTGAACAGTACTATAAACAACTACGCAAGAGCCATATTGCACCTTGCCCTCGGCTATATAACCAACGCCAGAAGATATAGTTTCGTCCAAAACTGTGCTTGCTTGTGTGTTATATAATTTTAGTTCATTATTGCTAGATGCCTGCGCGCTATCTTGAGAGGCTGCTATACTATATGCCACCATTTTTCTGGTGTAATATAGATAGATTTTTGTGCCACTGCCAGCAGCAACAACAAAGCTATCCGTGCCAAACGAACCGCTTAGGGCAGTTACAAGGTTTATTCCGTCTAGGCTGTATGCATAAATTTCAAAGCCCTCGGTAAGATGTCCGCCGCCAATAATATCATTAATAGTTATTTCTGCATCGGTGTAGCTAGTTATAGCATCAGTGGTTTCTGTGTATGTATTAGTGTTGGTTGCCTCGTTGGTGCCAAGCTTTTGGTTTTCTACATAAACTGTATATGTAGCCGCGTCTGGCGTTGCAGAAATGGTCAATTTTCCGTCAGCAAGATAGGTATAGCTTACACTAACACTAGCATTAGTAATTGTAAGTGCGTAATCAGTTTCTGCAATAGTTATTTTTGCGCCTGATATACTGTAGCCGTCAGACAATGTAAAGGTAAAGGTACCGGTTGCGCCATAATAAACTTTGTATATGCCGTCCCCGCTAGATATAATGCCGTTTGCATTAGTTAGGGTTAGGTTGTTTACACCCTTGCTGATTTCTATTGTTAATGTATTGCTCTTTAAGGTATATCTTACATAAACTACTTGGTTTTCTGCTAGGTCTGCTAGTGTAACAATGTAGGTGCCGTCTGTTAAAGTATAATTTAAACTAGAATTTTCGGCAAAATCTGGGCTTGTAAAGAAGCCGTCAAAAGTGTAGCCAACTTCATCTTTGGCTGTTATAGTTGCCGTTGTTTCATACAAATATGTGCCAGTGCCAGTTAGCGTGCCAAAATTTTCGGTAGCGGCAGAATACTCATCTGCCTCGGCATCGGCAAAGGTTTGATAGTATCCGTTTACCTGTACGCTAATTTCTATGCGGCTAAATACCACATAAAGTGTTGCAGCGCTTATAACAGTGTATGGGCTAGTAATTTGGTCGCCAAATTTTTCGCTAGTGTAGTTTGCATACCAAACAGCAGTTTTATAGCCTGTTTTATCTGCTGCGCTAAGCTCAATTTGTGCACCATATTGGTAATCTCTATCAAAAGTTGTGCCTACTACTGTGCTAGCATCGGCTGTATCTGCAACAAAATTGCCCTCTGTGTTTTGAAGATAAACTACTACGCTTATCTTGTATTCTATGCGGTTATAATACACATAAACAACAGTTGTGCCGTCGCCGCTTAAAGTTGTAGGTGTAAAATTAGTTGCATCTAAACTAAATCCGGTTATTGTTGGCAATGCTTTGCCTGCCTCGGTTAGTTTTGTTTGCAAATAGGTGTAATCTATTGTTGTGTCTGTGGTGCCAGTTAGAGTTATGTTGTACTGCTCGTCTATTGTATAGGTTTCTTGCCCAAGGTCTTGCAGTTTAATAGAAACGGTAAAGTTTATATTAGTTTTTGCAATATAGGTTATTTTTGCACTAGTTGTTTCTGTTTGATAATCTGCCCAATTATCTTTAAGGTAGACATAAAGTTCATTACTACTATTTACATCTACAATTTGAGTTGAAGTTTCTCCGCTTATTTTGTTAATGCCAGTAACTTTATAGCCAACTTTGCTTGCAGAAATTGACGATATTTCATAATAAACATCGCCGGCGTTGTAGAATAGCTTATTTGTATTAAATTGAGCATAAAGTGTTATATTGTTGTCAGTTACTGTCTGCGTGCCACTATTGTATTTAACAGTTATTGTTCCGCCATTGCCGTCAATAGATAGCGCATAGTATCTAGCCTCTGTGGCAACGACTATTTTGTTGCCGCCTGCCGCAATTTCTACTGTGCCGGTATAGGTGGTGGTTTGGCTGCCAATAGTGTCTACCGCGCCGGTTACAGCTGTAATTCTGTAGCCGTCTGTAGCTACTATAGAAAGGCTTACGCTTTCACCATATGTTGCGCTAAAGGTATAAGTGCCGTTATTTGCAGTGCCTGCTACACCATTTGCGCTAACGCTTGCAATATTAGCCCCGCTAACATCAACCGTTAAGGTGTATGATGCAGCCTCAGAGTTGATTGTAATATTATTTGCAGTTTCCCCAGCTTTTATAGTATATGTAAAAGTAGCTGTTTGTTTATAATTTTGGGTTTCTGCCTCAAATGTTTGTTCTGTGCCATTAACCAAAATTTTGCTAAATACAAAGCCGGTATTTGTTGTTGCAACAATTGTTACTGAAGTTTTGTAAGGTATGCTAAAGGTATAAATATTGCCGCTATCAATATTTGTATAAGATGTTTCTCCTGCAGCAACAGTAACGCTAGCAATGTTGCTATCTGCAGTAATTACAAGGTTGTAATTGTTCTTTGTGTACTGAGCATAGACGGTAACTGTACTTTCGGCATAATATGTCCACTTTGCATCTCCGTCTGTGTAGTTAGAAAGGCCATTAACAGCGTTATTTATTAAGGCTCCGTTTTCATCAAACAAGAATGACTTGCCCTCTTTGTCTATAGAGTAGCCTAAAAATTTATAACCAGTTAGTGTGCTTATATAGTTGCCAGTAAGAGTTTCGCCAAATACAATATCTTTGCTATCTTTGGTCTGCTCTGCATCGTTTTCGTCTGTTGGCAGATTTTTGTTGAAATATATAGTGTATGTGTTTGGAGAGTACACAGCCCAAAGAGAGATTTTTAGTGAGCCTGTGTATGCCCCGCCGCCCAAAGCTGTTGTGTACAAATTGTTAATTACACTAGCTTTAAGCTCCACGCTTTGGTTTTTGTATTCTAAGTTTTCGTCTGCAACTGCAGATTCTTTGCTCTGAGACCAGCCTGTAAAGGTGTATCCATTTTTACTAGGGATAGCCACAAACTGCCCATCAGTGTCGTAATAGTAGGTGCTCTCTGTTGGGTTTTGCCCGTCATCAAAAGCGCCACCATTAGCATAGTAGCTTATAGTTATGCTATTTTTCTGCCATACAGCATACAAGTTTTTGGTAAGGCTTGTGTATTCTGCACCTCCAAGCAAAGTAGAGTACCAAGTGTTTACGCTAGTTGCGTCAACTGTTTGGCCAAGCACAGTTACGTCCGCGATAGAAATAACTGCGCTGGTAATAGTTTCTGCCCAGCCTACAAAAGAGTATCCATACAAGGTGTACTTACTAGTTGTTAGATTAAATGCCACATTGTAAGTTGCGGTGTCATTTGATATAGTTTCTTCTGTGGTGCTAGAAGTGTCGGTTGGCACATTTGCATTGTAAACTACTGTTATGGTGTTGGCTTTAAATGCTGCATAGTATGTTATTGTGCCATTATTAGTGCTGATTAGGTTAATAAGTTGGTCGCCGGCCTGTATAGATGCCGTTGTTGCATTGGCTGTAGCCGACCACCCAGCAAAGGTATAGCCATACAGCGTGTAAATATCAGGGTAACTTGCAGCAACATCATAGGTATAGCCCATGCTGTAACCGATAACATTATTGTTGACATCATAAACTGCTGTCATGCCAGAAACAGCACTTTCTATTACCCCACAATTGCCTAGTTCGCCGCTTGGCTTACTCATTAAATATTCTACTGTATAGGTATTTTGTTTCCATACAGCGTAAAGTGTTATGGCTAGGTTGGTGTCAGCCGCGTTATAAAGAGCGTCTATATTTGTAGCCGTCATTGTTGCGCTATAGTTAAAGTCGGCAGTAGTTGCTTCTCTAGAAATTGCCCAGCCTGTTAAGGTGTAGCCAGTTTTGGTAAATATAATGCCATAGAACTCGCTTTCGCTGTTGCCACTTTCTATGTATGTAACATTTTGAGTTTGGCTTGCGCCGTTGCCGCCATTATTGTTATAAGTAATTTCAATGGTTTGAGCTTGCCACTGCGCCGTAATCTGGGCTGTTCCGCCGTTTTCGGCTGTTAAATTGGTAACCGAGTAATTGCTTAAAACTTCTTTGTCGGCATCTGTTGTGCCAGCAAAATTAACACTGCTACCAAAGCCAACCAAAGTATGCCCTTTGCGCTCTACTTTGCTAATTAATTTATCTAAGGTGTAAGTTTGGTCGTAAGTTAAGGTAAATTGTAAGCTTGTGCCGCTTGTTGTGCTGCCCACAATTAGCGCGCTATCAGCTGCCGTTAATGTAGCATTTTCACTGCCAGAAGATATGGTTAAAGTGTATGTATTTGCTGTAAAGTTTGCAGTTAATTCTACTACTCTGCCGTCAATTACGGTAGTATTTGTAGAGTAATTACTAAACAAGTTGTTAATTTGGGTTTTGTTTATAGTAATTGCATTGCTTTCTACATTTAAGGTAATTTTTGTTTCGCCAATTTTAGTGGTGTAGCCAGTTAGTGTATAACCTGTTTTTGTTACAAGTGTTAAGGTTGCAGTCTCTTGATTGTATTGTAATTTATCTGTACCAAGGACATCTTCTCCGCCCATATACTGCATGGTAAACGACTGCACGGCAGTTGCAATATTAATTCCGCCGTCAGCTAGGTACTCATATTTAATTGTGGTAGCAATAGTTGTTTCGTCTTCTTCGCCAGATAATTTTAGTGTGTAGCCAGTAATTTTGTAGCCTTCGGCAGCCTCTGCGTTTACTGTAACAGTAGCACCGTAATACACTTTGTAGGTGCCGTCATCATTTTTAGTTACGCCAACAATATTCTCTTGCGTGTTTGTGGTAAGGCTAGCCTCGCCGTTAGATATATTGACGCTTACAGTGTTGTATTTTCTTGCATAAACAAGGGTTAGCACTAGGTTACTTGTGATATTTGTGCCGCCACTTGTGTAAAAATTATCGCCAACATAGTATCCATAGAACTCAAAACCAGTAATATTGCCGCCAAGCGCTGCTATTGTGCTCCAAGACAATTCGGTATCTATCTCACCAGTACCTGTGCCGTTTTGTATATAGTATTCTGTTTCCTCTGCGCCAGTTAAATCTTGCAACTTAACATTGTAGGTGTAGGTAACATTTCCGCTCTCAAAGTTGGTGTAAAGAACAACCGTGCCATTGTTTGTTGCAGTTAAATTGGTTATGGTTTGGCTAGCAACAATTTTGTCATATGCTGTTCCCTCTTGTGGTATCCAATAAGTAAAGGTGTAGCCAGCAAGTGTGTAGCCGTAGCTGCCGCTAGTTAGGTCTACCAAGGTTATAGCAACATCATAGGTGCAACCAATATAGTAGTAGTCGCCATAGGTTTGGTCTGTTGCCTTTGTTGCAACAATATCTTTGTTGTTTGCATCTTTAGCAACCACCAAGCTGCTATCCGTTGGCCATTTTAAAACAATCGTGCTGCTTGCGCCATCTGCCTTGCCTACAAAGAGTATTGTATAGGTGTTTGCAGTGTAGTTGGCAACTAGGGTTATAGACTTACCTTGTGTGTAATTTTCTGCGTTTTCTTCTCCAAATAATTGTGCATACAAAGCATTTACAGTGGTTTTTCCGCCTGCTGTAATTAAATTATCTTGGCTTGAAGCCTCGGTGTCTATGCTAAAACCAGCAAAGGTGTAGCCCGTTTTTGTATAGCCTGTAGCAAGGCTAAACAAATCGTCGTTGTAGGTTGCAGTAACTGTTTGGCTAGTGCCCGTACCAGAACCTGGGGCAAAAATAACATCAAAGGTATTTGCCGTGTAAGAAGCTTTTAAAGTAATGGTTTTTTGTTCGTAATTATCTTCTCCAAATACTAAATAGTACAGACCATTTACCGAATTTGCTGTGGTTTTATCGCCGGCAGATAGTGTTGTGCCAGCTGCGTAATTGTAGGTAGTTTCGCCCTTTGTGTAAACCCAATTGGTTAGGGTGTAGCCGTATTTATGGAATGTTTCTGCGCCTT
Source organism: uncultured Lachnospiraceae bacterium (assembly GCA_964437615.1). Classification (GTDB taxonomy): domain Bacteria; phylum Bacillota; class Clostridia; order Christensenellales; family UBA1242; genus RGIG4790. Next base: position 14,013 of record CAYTHL010000003.1, read on the forward strand.
GCAAAACAAAGCTATTGTCGTAAGTTAAGGTAGTATTAAACTGCGCATCAACCGTTCCCTCTTCGGTTGCATATTGTACTTGTATAGTGTTTTGTTGCCAAACTGCATAAAGGGTGCGGTTTGTAACAATTGCGCCGCTAACTGTAAATAGCGCATTTGTTTGGTCTACAGTTAGGCTAATTTTGCTATCATTAATAGCATATTCGGCAGATGCTGCATCGATTGTTGTTGCCCAACCCATAAAGGTGTAGCCGTATCTTGCACCAATTAGGCTAACATCTAGTGTGCTAGTTGCATTGTAGGTAATATAGCCATTTGCAGGGTCTGCAACTGCCCCGTTTGAGTTGCTATTATAATATATAGTAAGGTCTTTTGGCAAAGCTTTGGCAACAATGGTTACCTCGCTTGTAATGGTTAGGTTGGTTGGGTTGTTGCTGCTAAATTCAGTGGTTTCCCCACTATAATACCAGCCAACAAAACGGTACCCTTCTGCAATTGTGGCCGAAAGATTTACAATTGCCTCGTATTTTACATAATATACATTTTGGTCTTCTTCGTTCGAGTTGTCTTTTACATAGCCTTGCTCGGTGCCAGTTAAAACTGCACTGGTTATGCCGGCATTTTGACTATCTATATTTACTGTTACTTTAATATAGTCGCGCGCGTAGTAAACGGTAATTTCTAAACTTCCATCTGCCGCTATTTCTAAAGAATTGTTTTCTAGATTTGTGCTATAACTGCTAAATACAAAACCTTGCAAGCTAAAGTTTGCATTTTTTAGCAATTTTGCTATACTTCCACTTTCTTCTTCTATATCTTGCTTTAAAGCGTCTTGAGAATCATAGGCAGCAGACGCTGTTGTGCCTTGAAAACTTAAAGTTAGGCTATCGCTAGCATAAGTGCCGTCTAAGTTTTCACGAATAATTGTAACTTTATAATCTGTTGTGTCGTTAGCTTTCCAAACGGCAGTAAATTTAAAGTATTTTTCATTTTGGGCATCGTACAAAGATAGGTTGTTAACAATATAGCTATACAAGTCGGCTGTGTTTTTAATTGTTACGCTGTTTTCACTAGTATCTGTAGCTGTGTAACACTCAAAACTATAACCTACCCTTTCTGGCTCAATCAATTCGGTTACATTATAGGTATAGTAATTAATTGTAGAGCCATAGACTAAATCTACATTTACAACATAGGTTATAGGTTTCCAAATAGCATATAGTGTTAGAGCAGTAATAGAACTATCTGTCTCTTTTGCCTTTAAGTATTCTGCGTATAATTCATTATGATTTTTTTCTAGGTAAACATTTTCTCCGTCTTGTGTTAAAGACCAGCCCTCAAAGGTATATGCATCTCTATAAAATTCTGGTAGAGAACTTTGTCCGTCATCAAATGTATAGGTTTGGGTAATAGTGGTTTCGTTATTAGAAGATTTGCCACCGTTACCATTAAATGTTACATTGTATGCTACTTTTTCCCATTTTGCATACACAGTTATGTCATAATCTTTTACTTGTATATTATCACTATTGCCTACACTTTGGCCTTCTTTAACCTTTTTAGAAAGACCTGTGTCGTAAAACCAACCACCAAACACATAACCATGACGGCTAGGCTCTGCCCACACTCCTATTGTGTCTAGATATTTGTAGGTATAGGTTTTTTCTCTGTTTTCTGGGTCGTCATCATAGTAAGCAAGTGTAGACCCAGAGTCTTGCACATCGTTAAGATCTAATGATATAGAATATGTATTTCTAATATAATATAACTTTATAGTATTGTTGCCGTCTCCGTACAATCTTGCATCACTAACTAAATATTCTCCGCTAGAATATAGTGTATCGTCATTAAATTCAACCTTATATAATGTGTAGCCATATAAAGTTGTGTCGTTTGCTTTTTGTTTACTCTCTTCGGACAAATATACTTGGTTTACAAGATCGTCAGCATAGTATATAGTGCTTCCGTTATACCAAGTGGTGCCCTCACCAAACGAATATTCTTCTAAAGATGCGTCTTCAGTAGTCGTGTTCTCTCTGTAAGCTATTACTTCAACATTTACCTTATTTGCTTGCCAAATTGCATACAGGGTTATATCATTGTCGTAATTGTAAGTTAGCCCGCTTGTGTTAGTAATTGTAGCCTCTCCGATGCTAGAGGTACTCCACCCAAGCAGATTATAACCACTACGCACTATTGAAGGCATGTCTGTTTCGCTTAAAACGCTGCCATAGTACACTTGCTTGCTATAAATAGTTACTCCGTCTACACTATCGGTTTCTACCTCTTTAAATTCTGCTTTATTTACTGTGTTGGTGCTGTCGTTACTATTAAACGATAGCGTATAAGCGTTTCTTAAATAATATACAGCAAAGTATGATTTTGTAGTGTCTGTAGCACCGGCATGTGCTAAGGTGTTTGTACCGGTAAGTGTAGATTTTGTGGTGTCTAGGGTAAACCCTTTTACTGCGCTTAACGCCCCTTCTACCAAGTTTAAGTCTACATCACTATTTGGAGCCGCATAGAAAGTTTTAGTATATTCACTATACTCGCTTATAGGAGTATTGTTTTCACCCAATTTTTGTTCGTAATAAACAATTATATAGGCGCGATCGGCAATAACATTCCATTTTGCGTATAAGGTCCTTTCTGCCCAGTCTGCATTCATTATTGTGCTTTCTTCTAACTTATTTGTGCAATTTTCATCTAAATACCAGCCGGCAAATTCCCAACAAACATCAAGACCATAATCTTTGTTTAGTTTGCCCTCGGTAGTAAAGCCCTCACTTTCTAGCACACTAAATATTGTTGCCCCAACCGAAATTTCTACATTTGTGTTAAGTATATTGTTAATACTTCCCAACTCGTCTGTGCTAGGTTTTGTTGTAGATTCTATAGCCGTATTTGCATCCAATTTAATATAGTAAGACCCTATGGTTTCTTGACCGTTATAAGATTTACGCATATAAAAGTCGCCACTGGTCATATTAAACTGCTTGTAGACGGCGCTTGTTGCGTTTGTTGGACCTTCTACAGCCAAAACTCCGTCTATATAATTTTGGTTAAATGCATCGGCGGCAACAGATGTAATTTTGCTATTTTTGCCAAAGTTTATATATTCTAGGTTTTCAAATTTTTTAAAAGCCTCGTTGCCAATGCTAACAATATTTTCTGACAAGGTAACACTGGTTACTTTAGAATCGTCAAACAAGGCTAAGAAATCTGCATTTACAACGCCAGCGCCCGTTATATTTAGCTCTATTTCGTCTGCTATAGTGCCGTCTTCCCATGTATTGCCGTCTTGGTAAAAGGTAAATATCGATTTATTGTAATTGTCAATTTTGCCGCCAATGCCGCCAATGCTGCCAAGAACATCTAGGTTTATATTGGTGCCATTAGCCACATTTACTATAGCAAGATTGTCAAAAGCACTTAGTGCGCCATCATCTAAGTTGGATATATTTGCAGCAACATTTACATATTTTAAACTAGTAGAAAGAGCCTGAAATTTGTTCATAAAGTCTTTTGTTAAGGTTTCTTCGGCAAAATATATGTTTAAGGTGTCTATTTTGGATACTTTTTCTCCGTCAGCGTCGGTAGTATAAAAGTTGCTCTCGTCAATTTCTAGGTTGGAATAATTGTATACACTTAATGTTGACAAATTGGTTAAGCCAATTAGGGCAGAACCTTCGATAGTGATATCTCCAGCAGCGCTAATTTCTACATTTGTAACTGTGTCGCTATTTAGCCCAAGACTGTTAGAAACTTCGCCAGAGGCACCAGCTATATTTATAGTGGTTAGGTTATCTGCTCCGCTAAGCGCATCTGACTTAAGAGTAAGTTTGCTAGCGTCTTCTACAACAAGAGTGGTTACACCCGAACCAGCAAAAGCCGTTGCACCAACACTTGTTACCGATGATGGAATTGTTAAATTTGACAAACTTTCGCAACCAGCAAAAACACTATCTCCTATGGTTACAAGATTAGAATATGTTACCCCGTCGCTGTTGGTTACCTTTTCTATAACAATGCTCTCTATAAGTTTGTTAGACTCCATAATGCTAGCATCAAAAGCGTTGTCTAAGATTGCCGTTACTGGTATACCATTTTTAGATGCCGGTACAACAACTTCTGTTTTTACCGTGCCGTCTTGAGCACCAAGATAACGAATAATTTCGTAATGTTCATCTCCGCCATTATTTACATAGCGCATCAAAAACTCGCCTACAACCACATCCTCGGTGTAAACACTGTTTGAACATCGTGATAGAAAAATAGCTATTGGAACAACAGCCGCTGTTAGAAAAAACAAAATACTAAAAACCAACATGGTTATTTTAGTACCTTTTTTCATACCATGATTCTTTTTTTGAATGTCGTTTTGTGTTTGAGATAAATTATCCATAATCCACCCTTTTAGATAGTTTTTGCCGTTAGATTTGCTATTATTTACCATCTGACATGCTAATTTTGTAGTTTTTAGCCGAATTTAGGCACAGAATACCCAAAATGCGCGCGAAAAACCGCATATTTTGTAAGTGAGACTGTAAATTATTGTGTTTTTACGCTATTTTTTGAAAAATTTTGTTTCAAAAATATTAGTTAATTTGTGTTTTTTGCCTCACTTATGTTCATATTTTAACAAATTAGCGTATTTTTGTCAATTATTTACAGCAATTTTTAAAATATTTTTATATAATAAAAAATAACCCCTGCAAGGGGTTTTATGTCTGTAAATAAAGTTTTTAAAAATAGAGGGCGAAAAGTTTATACACTTGCCTAATACTTCTAAAACAAGTATAGGTTGGTTTAGGCATCAGCTTTTGGCAAAAAACACAAAGCCTCATTGTGTGATATAAAAAAGTTGTGGCGGAGACATCAGCTTTGGGCTAAACCGGCCAAAAAATATATTTGCAATCTTTTAAGCGCTAACAAACTAATCTAAATGCAAAACTACACCTTTTTTGGGATTGTATGTGTTGTCGCGGATTTTTACCGTTTTTATTAATGTGTCGCCCTCGTAATAATCTAAATACCCGTATGCCCTATATCCGTCTATGCCGTAACTAACCCTTATATCTCCAGTTAAATTGTTTTGCAAAAGGTCTATATTGGGATATTTATTTGCGTCGCACTCCACCAAATCTTCACCAGCGGGCAAATCTTGATATTTTTGGTATCGGCGCACTAGTTTGTATTTAGGAGTTTTGCCATATACACATACCTTGCATATGTCGCCTATGCAAGCTGCGGCAATTATACAGTCGCCGCCGGTATTGTTGGTTATTTTTAGGTCGCTAGTGCCAAAATTAACCATGGCGTCAAAGCACGGCATTACATAACTTGCTGGCAAACTATGGTTATGAACTTCGGAAATATCTAGCCCAGCGAGCAAGCAGGCGTTATACATGGTGGTACTAACCTGGCATACGCCACCACCCACGCCTTCTGTGTACCTTCCCCCCACAATTATTTTTGCTGTTTGATAGTCATTTTCTTGGTTGCGCTCGCCTGTAAGTTTATTAAAACTAATAGTTTCGCCCGCTTTTATTATTGTTCCATTTATGGCATTAATGGCTGTTTGAATATTGTGCCGCCTTTGAGCCCCACTGCTAGAAAAAGATGTGTAAAAACTTCCGGCAAGTTTAAATTTGTCTTTAATATCTTTTTTACAAACTTTAGCATAATCCACAACAGTTTTTACATTTATTTTTTCAATTTTATTTAAAGATAAATTGTTAAAAATTTGATTATATAAACCATTTTTGTCAATTTTATAGCCATTTTTCATTTCTTTAAAGGCAATTTTGCAGTTATTTTGCATAGCATACGGCATAGCATCTTGGGGAGTAACATTTATTTTTGTTGCAAGATTATTTAAAAAATTTTCAAGCCCGGGGTATAGATAATTTATCGCTTGCTCTAAGGAAAAACCCATAGATAATATATTATTAATTATTTTGTATTTGTTTATAGAACTCTCATTTGCTATGCTTAGCCTAATTTTACTTACACCACTTGTATCTGGAAAATATGTAAACGTTTGGTCATTATAGAAAAAGTCTAGACTGTTATTTGTACAACTTGTGGCGTAACTTTGCTTAATATTAGTTTGACTATAAATAAAATTTAAAGCAAATAAATTTGCAATTGCAAAAACTGCCACCATACATATAGCAGACTTAAAACAAAAAGTTTTCATATTTGTAGTATGTCAAAATTCGACAAAATTATTAATATTTGGTGCTTTAAAATTAAAGCAAATTTTTTATTAAAATAATTTAATTTACATATTTTGATATATAAATTTTAATAAAGTGCAGTTTTTATTATTAAAACACAATATAAAAAATTAAAAATATATTAAAAAGTGCAAAAGTTGTAAAATTTACTTTAACTTTTGCACTTTTATACAATTTATACAAATTTTTATTCAAAATATTTGCTTGGGTTTTTAAGTATTTTCTTTTTGGCAAGTTCTAGCAAAAAATTTTTATTATTTGCTGACGGATGACGCAAACAATAATCTAATAAATAATTTAAAATATTTCCAATTTGGTCTAATTTTATTTCTGGCACAATATCTATTATATCACTACCATTTATATCTAACTCTGATAAGTTTAGTGGGGTGTTTTGGGCTTTCATATTTTTATATATATTTTTCCACCTGGCGGCAATTTTGCTCTTTCTTGTAAAATCTGTATTTTCTAGGGCTATTGCATCTTTTAGGTCGCATATTTGGTCAAATATATCTAAATTTTCTCTAATAAATTTTTTAACATTTATTTTTAGTTCTATTCCATGCTTGTCAAAATCTAGATTGCTTACAATTCGTTTTGTTTGTTCAATTGTCTTTTTAGAATAACACAAACCCTCTATTCCTAAATTTTTTTCTATTATAATGTTTGCCCAATCTACACTAAAATTAAAGTTGTTTTTCTTTGTTTTAGTATAGAGTTTGCCTACATCATGAAGCAAGCAAGCAAGCCTAGAGTTTGGCGCGCAAACACTAAAAGTGTTTATAACGTGGCTGTAAAGATTTTCGCCCTTTTCATCTTTAATAGAACTTTTTTTAATTTCTTCAAGCGCCGGCATAATGTATGGCCACAAATTTAACTCGCCAATGAGCAACATACATTTAGCATGTGCATACTTAGAACTATCATAATTAGGGTAATACTTGTCGCAAACTATCATTCGATCTAGTTCGGCGCGCAAGCGCTGCTTACTAATTTTGCTAACTCCAGCAGCGCTTTCGTAAGCTGCAAGCAGTGTTTTTTGTTCAATTTCCAAATTTAGGCTACAAGCAAGCCTTATCATCCTTAATATTCGCTCTGAGTCTTCTTTAAAACGCTCAGACGCCTTGCCAATACAAACTAAAAGTTTCTTTTTTAAGTCGCTCACCCCATGTTCAGGGTCCAAAATTTCGTCCTCTGTAATGTTATAATATATAGCGTTTATCGAAAAATCGCGCCTTTGGGAATCTGTTTCTACTTTTTTTACAAACTCTATTGTTACTGGATTATGTTCTCCATTATTATTATAATTTTCTTTTCTAAAGGTGGTATATTCATATCTTTTTTTGCCGGTAATAATAACTGTGCCGTACTTAGCTAGGCTTTCGTCTGTTGCAAAACTTGTTCCATTTAAAATTTTTGCTACTTTTTCTGGTTTACAAGAGGAGCACAAATCTATGTCGTTAAATTTGTTAATCTTGAGATTAAGCAAACTATCTCTAACATATCCGCCTACTACATAGAGTGTTTCGCCGTTTCTTTCAAAAATTTCAGCTAAAGATTTAAGTTCTTCACTAATGTTAATTTTCATAATAACCTCTATGCTAATTTTATCAAAAAAATAATGCAAAGTGCAACAAATTTTAACCAATTATTAATAATAATTAAGAAGATTGTTTAATTTTTGTTTAATTTAAATATATTTTACATAATTGTTTATCTTTTATATAAAATAAACTTATGAAAAAATTTAATTTTTTATTATTATTGTTTGCTATAACTTTTGTTTTTATAATGCCTCTTAATGGATGCAAAAGCCAAGAAACTATTAAATTGTACGACGTAAATTTAAATAAAATAGTAACTCTTGCGCTAGAAGACTATGTTGCCGGCGCAACCGCTGCCGAAATGGATGAAAATTTTTCTAGCACAGCCCTAGAAACTCAAGCAATTTTATGCCGAACATATGCTTACTACTTTAAAGAAAATAATTTAAGCAAATATGCCGGTGCAGATATTTCCAACGATATAACCGAAGCTCAAGCATATACCACTAGCATTCCGGATAAAATTAAAACTGCCGTTAAAAACACCAAGGGTAAAGTTATTAAAAGCAACGGCAAATATATTTTGCCATATTATTGCAGTAATTGCGGTGGGGCAAGTAGCCTAGCTAGTGATGTTTTTAATATAACAGCCAACTATTTACAACAAGTAGAAACATTAGAAAATGAGGATAATAGCAAAAATTATTATTGGCAAGCAGAAATATCTAAATTTGATATTTTGTATGCACTAAGCAACATAGGTATAAGCCTTGCTAGCGTAAATTCCTTTATAGTAGATTCTTGTGATGCATCAAACAGAGCCTTAACTTTTAATATAGGTGGCAAAATTGTAGACGCCAATAGTTTTAGACTAGCAATTGGCAACACTATATTAAAAAGTTGCCTAATTACCAACATAACTGTTAATAGCCAAAGCATATCCTTTGAAGGCCTCGGATATGGGCACGGCGTGGGATTAAGCCAATGGGGTGCCAATATTTTAGCTAGCCAAAACTACACATCTAGCCAAATTATAAATTATTTTTATAAAAATTGCGAAATTGTAGCAAATTGATAATAATTGTTAAAAATTTACCTTTTTGGTTATTTTTGTTATAAAATGTTTATAGTTATTAACGTGTTTATTACTTATTTTTTCTAATAGAAAAGGAGTTATTAACATATTAACACTCCCTATTACTAATACTACTAAAAATAACTATAATTATCTAAATGAATGTGCATACAAAAAATAATTTTTCGTTCTAACATTATTATAGTCTAATAAGTAGATAATTATACCTAAAAATAAATTATTATATCTTTTCAAATTGGCTGTTGTATAGGTTTGCATAGAAACCTTTTTTGGCAAGTAATTCTTCATGCTTGCCCTGTTCGATAATATGCCCCTTAGTCATAACCAAAATCATGTCGGCATTGGTTATTGTGCTAAGTCTGTGTGCAACAATAAAGTTTGTGCGACCTTTCATTATGGCGTTAAAGGCCTCTTGAATGCGCATTTCGGTGCGAGTATCTATATTACTTGTGGCCTCGTCTAAAATTAGCATAGGTGGTTTTAATAGCATAATTCTAGCTATACAAATTAGTTGTTTTTCGCCTTGGCTAAGGTTGCTTCCGCCTTCGCTAACAATGGTATCATATTGCTGCGGCATTTTTTGAATAAACTCGTCTATGCCTGCAAGTTTGGCAGCCTCTATAACCTCTTCTAGTGGAACATTTGGGTTGCCATATGCAATATTATCTCGAATACTGGCGTTAAATAGCCATGTTTCTTGTAATACCATACCATACTTGCTGCGCAAACTATGCCTAGTTATTTCTCTTATATCACACCCAGAAACTTTTATTGTTCCACTAGTTACATCATAAAAGCGCATAAGAAGATTAATAAGAGTACTTTTGCCGCAGCCCGTTGGACCAACTATGGCTATTTTTTGACCGCTTTCTACATTTAAATTAAGGTTTTCTATAAGTTTAACCTTAGGAATATAACTAAAATAAACATTTTGTAATTTTACAGTGCCGTCGCAGTCTATTAAGTCTGGGTTATCTACATCACTAATTTCATCAGGTTCGTCAAAAACTACAAACACTCTGGCTGCAGCCGCAAACGCCGATTGAATATCGCTAATATTTTCGCTAATTTCACTAAAAGGTTTGCCAAAGTTATTTGCGTAAGTTAAAAAACTAGAAATTGTGCCAATAGATATGCCTCCATGCAAGGCTTGCAAAGCTCCAAACAAACCAACTACACCATAAACTATGCCATTAATAAACCTAGTTGTAGGGTTAGATAATGCGCCGTAAAAACTTGATTTTTTGCAAATTTCGTAGTATTTGTTATTTACATTGCCAAAGTCTTTTATACTATCATTTTCGTGATTAAAAGCCAAAACTACTTGCTGACCGCCAATATATTCTTCCAAATAACCCGAAAGTTCGCCCTGCGATGATACCTCGGCTTGATAGTATTTTTTTGCGCGTTTTACAAAATATAAAGTAAGAAGAACACTCATAGGTGTAAGAATTATAATTATTATAGCAAGATTAACATTTAGTAATAGCATAGAAATTATGGTTCCTACAATAGTCATTAAACCCGAAATAAAACTAGCTAGGCTCTCTAAAAAACCATCTGTCATAGTATCTATATCGTTTATCATGCGGCTAAGTAGGTCTCCGTGACTGGACGTGTCTATGTAACTTAGCGGCAAAGAGTTAAATTTTTTAAATAGCATGTCCCTAATTTTATAGGTGGCCTTGTAGTTGTAATTGTTTATGGTTATAGAGCCAAGCAAATTTGCCACTTGTGCAATAATTACAAATGCTATTAATATAAATACATACTTAGTTAGCATTCCAAAATCTACATTTCCAGCAGAGATTATGCAGTTTATGCACTTACCTAAATAAATAGGAATAAGTATTTCAAACACAGTGTTAATAAGGTCAAACAAAAAGGTTAAGTACAAATAAAATCGATATTCTTTTGTGTACTTAAAAACTTTGGCAACAGTAGAAATTGCCGAGTGCCGCTTGTTTATTTTTTTTGCAAGATGGTCTTCGGCGGCTGCACGCATTTGATTAGATGACGCATTTGCCTTTGCCACGTGTTAATTCTCCTTTTTATTTTGTGAATAATGTATTTCTTGATAAACGCTGCACCTATCCAGCAACTCTTTATGTGTGCCAATATCTACAATATTGCCGGCGTCAACAACAATAATTTTGTCGGCGTCCTTAATAGAGTTTGTGCGCTGAGTGACTATAAAGGTGGTGGTGTTTTTCATAAACTGCTTTATAGACTTTCTTAGTTTGGCGTCAGTGGCAAAGTCTAGCGCACTAGAACTGTCGTCCATAATAAGTATAGACGGGTTGTCCACAAGGGCTCTTGCAATGGTTAACCTCTGTTTTTGACCGCCAGAAAAGTTTGTGCCGCCACGATTTACCTTGTGTTTCAAAAAGTCTGGGTATTCTTTAACAAAATCGTAACTTTGGCTTATTTTTAAGGCTTTTATCATGTCTTCTTGGGTAGCCTCTTGATTGCGCCATTTTAAATTGCTCTCTATTGTGCCATCAAAAAGAGTAGGGTTCTGCGGCACTATGCTGACAATTCGCCTAAGGTCTTCAACCCTATAATTTTTGACATTTTGATCTCCAACCAAAACCTCGCCCTCGGTGGCATCATAAAACCTAGGTATAAGGTTGGTTATGCTGCTTTTTCCACTGCCTGTTCCGCCAATTATGCCAACCATTTCGCCCGGATTTATAGTTATGGTAAGACCACTTACGGCATTTTTGATATTGTTGTAGCTAAATGACACATTTTTGTATTCCACTTTGCCCAAATTTATGTTGGTGCGGTCAATTTCAATAGGTGTTTCGGGGTCGGTAATGCTGTTTTGCAAACAGAAAATATCATTTATACGGTTGCTAGAAGTGCCCATACGCGTGTATATGGTTATCATTCTGGCAAGTGACACAAGAGAACTTGCTATCTGCGAAAAATAGTTGATAAAGGATATTAATTTACCTTGCTCCATGCCGCCAATATTAATTTCTATGCCGCCAAAATACAAAATTGCCACAATTGCAAAGTTGGTTATAGTGTATATCATAGGAACAAGTGCCGCACCCCATGTGCCAAGTTTTAATTGTACATCTATAAGTTCGTAATTTGCATTTTGAAATCTTTCGGCTTCGTAATTTTGTTTGTTAAAAGCTCTAACAACTCTTACCCCTGTCAAGTTTTCGCGAGTGATGTTGCTAGTTTTGTCTAGTTTTTGCTTACTTTCGGTAAGTAGCGGTGAAATTTTTGCGCGTACCCATAATACAACAGCAATAAGTAGCGGTGCAACTACAATAAATATAAGGCTAAGTTTTAAATTTATACTCAGCGCCATTACAAGCGAGCCAATCAATATAAATGGAATTCTAACAGCTGTTCTTAGTAAACTGCCAGTACCGCTTTTAATGTGGTAAACATCATGCACAGTGCGGTTTAAAAGTTCGGTTGTTGTAAAGGTATCTAATTCGGCATGGCTTAGGCTGTTTATATGAGTGTAAATGGCATTTCGCATCTCTTTGCCCATACCCTCTATTGCGTTGGCAGAAAATTTTTGACCAATTATTGCGCAGACAATGCCAACAACATTAAGTGCAAGTATAAGCAGTGCCATTTGCCAAATGTAAGTTGTGTCATTATTTTTTATACCTATATCTATAATATTGCCCATAAGATACGGAACAAAAACTTCGGTGGCGGCCTCTATCCCTTTAAACACCGGAGCACCTATCGCAAATAACTTATAATTTGCCAAATAGGTTATTGGCTTAAAAATTTTAGGTTTTTTAGGCTGTTTTTGCGATTTTTTCATATCGTCTATTATATATTTTGTAAAAATAGTTGTCAAATAATAATTGCAAAAAACTTTAATAAAATTTAAGTTTTTAAGAATAATTTTTGCAATAAATAAGTAAAATTTGTGTATAATTTAATAGTTAAGTTGCAGTTTTTTGCAAAAATAAGGTTATAAAAAGCAAAATATGTTATAAAATTGTAAAATTTGCAAATTTTAATTTAATATTTATTGAATAATTATTAATTTACTGGCAACAATTTATCTAATTATTGGAGGTAATTATGGATTTTGACAACTCTCAAACTTTACAAAACTGCACCCGCGCATTTTCTGCCGAATGCGCAGACGGAGCAAAATATCAGTATATGGCAGACGAGGCAACACAGCAAAAACTTAGCTATGTGTCCTCTCTTTTAAAGCAACTTGCCACCAACGAAATGGCACACGCAAAAATTTTTTTCGATTATATTGGTAAAAACACAAAAGTTCAAGACTTAAATGTAGACATAAAGGCATCTTTTCCTATGGCTCATGCTCCGTTAGAAGAAATGCTTAATATAAAGGCTCAAAACGAACTTAAACAGGCCGAAGTTGTTTATCCTGCATTTGAAAAAGTTGCAAGAAAGGAGGGTTTTAACGACATTGCGGACAAAATGGAACAAATATCAAAAATAGAAGCTGTGCACGAAAAAATTTTAAACCAAATTTATAAAGGTTTAAAGAACAAAAGTTTGTATCAATCAAATGTTCTTGTTTGTTGGAAGTGTAATAATTGCGGCTATGAGCAAAACTCAAAAAAAGCATGGACTAAATGTCCACTATGTCAAAAAGACCAAGGCTATGTAAGATTAAAATTTAATGGTCAAACTGACGCTACAAAGGCAAGTAGTGCAGATTTAGCGTCATGTAACTGTAAGACATGTGTTACAAAACCTCAAAAACCGCAAAAATAACCAAATAAAGATGTAAATAATAGTAAATTTTTGTAAAAATAAGTCAAAATGCACAATTTTTAAATTTAAAAAACAAATTTTACAACTTTACTATTTTTTTTGTTTAAAATATTTTTAATATTTTACGAATAGATTTTTTATTTTTTAAATTATTGTTTTGTGCTATGCTGGCACATTATTTTGTCTATGCAAAAAATCATCAAAAATTGTCATAAATAATTGATTTTTTTGTTTATTTATATTATTATAAAAAAAGTAATTATTATAGGAGTTTTTATGAGCAAAATTATAGCTTTTGCAAACCAAAAAGGCGGTGTTGGTAAAACAACAACCTGCTTAAATGTTTCTGCATATATGGCACTCATGGGCAAAAAAGTGTTACTTGTAGATATAGACCCGCAAGGAAACGCCACAAGCGGCCTAGGCAAAGAAAAATCTAACGAGTACAATTCTATTTATCAAGTTATGTCTGGCGATTGCACAATAACCGAGGCTGTTATTAAAACGCCGGTAGAAAAATTAGACCTATTGCCAGCTAATTTAGACTTGGCTGGTGTAGAAGTAGAACTTGTTGGCAAGCAAAATCGTGAAAAAATATTAAAAGGAATTTTAGATAATATCAAAAATAGTTATGATTACATAACTATTGATTGTCCTCCGTCTTTGGGGTTAATAACCGTAAATGCGCTAACGGCTGCCGACAGTGTTTGTATACCTATTCAATGTGAATTTTTTGCTCTAGAGGGCTTAACGCAGCTAATGAACAGTATAAGGCTAATTAAAAAAAATGGATTAAACACTGGGTTGCAAATAGAAGGTGTTGTATTAACTATGCGTGATACCCGCAGCAACCTTGGCAAGCAAGTGGCAGAAGAAATTACAAAATTTTTTGGAGAGGCTGTGTTTAAAACAGCAATTCCACGCAATGTACGGCTTGCCGAGTCGCCTAGTTACGGGCTGCCCGTCTATTTGTATGACAAATCTTGTGCTGGCGCACAATGTTATTTAAAACTAACCGAAGAAATTTTAACCAAAAACCATGATAAATTTAAAAAGATAAAAACTACAAAAAGAGGAGTAAAATAGTATGGAAAAAAGAGGATTAGGTAGAGGATTAAACAGCCTTTTTGGAAACTTTAATTTAGATGATGATAACCTAGCAGAAACGCCAAAAGAGAAGTCTGCAATATCATCTACAAAAGAAAAAGTAGATAGAGAAAGTATTTCATCAACAGGTGCTATACAAGTAGATGTTGGTAAAATAGACCGCAATCCAAACCAGCCACGCACTAATTTTGACGAAAAAGCACTTAACGAACTGGCGCAATCTATAAAAACACATGGCATTGTGCAACCATTAATAGTTGTAGCCAACGGCGATAGATATACACTAGTTGCTGGCGAGCGTAGGTGGCGCGCCGCAATAAAGGCAAATTTAAAAACCGTGCCAGTGTTAGTTAAGGAATACACAGAGCAGCAAATTGCCGAAATTGCAATTATAGAAAATTTGCAACGCGAAGATTTAAACCCAATTGAGAGTGCAAGGGCAATAAAAGAGTTGATGACAAAATTTAACATGACGCAAGAAAGAGTTGCAGACAAAATAGGCAAAAGTCGCCCAGCCGTTGCAAACACTTTAAGACTGCTAACCTTGCCAGAAACTATAGTAAATTTGGTATCGGCAAACAAACTGTCTGCTGGCCATGCCCGAGCCTTGCTTGCCATAGAAGATGAAAATTTACAAAAAGAGCTAGCATTAAAAGTAGTAGAAAAAAAACTATCAGTTAGAGATTTAGAACAACTAATTAAAAAACTTCAAAAAACGCAAAAAGGACTGTTAAAAGATGAAAAAAGCGTAGAATTACGCAGTTTTATAGAAGATATGAATAAAATATTGGCCACAAAAGTAAGTGTACTTGGTAACGATAAAAAGGGCAGAATTATAATTAATTACTATTCCGCCGAAGATTTGCAAAGAATATATGATATTCTAAACAAATAAATTAGTTTTTAATTATACTGTTTTACAAAAAGTCGCAAATTTAATGCGACTTTTATGTTTTTTATTAATGTTTCACGCGAAACATTATTTAAAATTTTTTTCGGCAACAGAATTTTAATAATTTAATTAATAAAAATTATAATAAGTTCTATTATAAAAAACAATTGAAATTATAAATTGTTTCACGTGAAACATTATAAACATATTAGATAAATAATTATAGGCGTGGCGAATAAAATTTTTGTAAACAATTTTACACAAAATTTATTTTTAAAACGAATAATTGGTTGTTAAATAATACAAAAGTTCAAATAAAAAATTAAAGTTTGTTTTACTTAAATTCAAAATAAAAAATGTTTCACGTGAAACATTTTTTATTTGTCATATGTAAACTTACAATGCTTGTAAGAAATCTATTAAAAACTGTTTAATATTTACATATTCTATCATAAAGTTATTTACGCTAGTTCTTAGCCAACCACCTATTGCAGATTGATTAATATAACTAAACATTCCGCTAAGCAGTCCGTTATCTGAGAAGAAGGAAAGTACTGCAAATATTAGCACTAGCACCATAAACCCTTTAACTAAGCCAAAGCATGCACCAAAAATTCTATCAAACACATTAATAAATTTAGATTGTTTAAGCTTTTTAGATATAAGCTTTAAAATAAGTAGCAAAACATAAATTAATACAAATGCAATAACAAATGCGGTAACCACGGTTATAAACTGCGCTAAAGATTTGCTTATAGTATCTGCTAAAGTTACACTATCTGCAGTGCTTTCTGCAAGTTTTGTAGATAAATGATTGTTTATTGTGCCGTTGAACAGTTTTTTACCAAATCCGCTCATTCCGCTATTATTTAGGGTGTTAGTAACAAAACTAGATGCGTTTTCCATTCCTTTAAGGTTGGTTGTAAATCCGCTAAAAGCAGAGTAGTGCTTATATAGCCCGCCAGTAATTGAACTTTCCATGCCCATAAGATTAAGCAAACTGCGCAGTGGCTGTGTTAAAAACAATGCTATTACAAAGTTTACAAAGACGCCAAAAAGGTCTATAACCGAAAACATAAAACCCTTTTTTATGCCCACAGCTACAAAAATTAATAAAAATACTATAATTATTGCATCAAACCAGTTCAAGCCATTCCTCCATTATAGAACATAAGTTCGATATAATATTTTAATGATGTACAATATAATTATATAACAAAGTTTAAAATAATGCAAAGAAAAAACGCAAAATTTACTAAATTTATACCGAAATTCTGCTTCAAAATTGCAAAAACTAACAAAACTGTTTGCAAAAAGGATAAAAAATAGCAAAAATTAACGCAAAATAATATAATAAATAATAATTAAAATGTTAAATTTTGAAAATAATTTTGTATGGAAAATTTAAATTATAAAAATTTATATAGCAAATTAGTTCTACTTTTAAACGAATACAGTGGCAGAGAGGTTGTTTTTTTCTGTGTGGGCAACCACAAAGTTTGGTTTGACTGTTTTGCCCCGTTTTTGGCTGAGTGTTTGCGCAAGTTTAGCCTTAATAAATGTTTTGTTTATGGTGGCATCAACTTTTCTATTACTCCCGAAAATTTACAAAAATACGCCGCGTTTGTTAAAAATAAACACCCGTCGGCATGCATAATTGTTGTTGATAACTGTCTAACTGCAAATTTAGCCGAAAGCGGCAAAATAGTTCTTGCAAAGCGCTGTACCAACCTTGCAGGGTTAATGGGCGGTTATTTATTTGGAGATATATCATTATTATTAAAAACTTTCCCAATGCAAAACAGTTTTAGTTTTTTACGCGTTGTAGAAAACTTACTTTTGCCCGTTACCTCTGCAATAATTTCCGCAATAAATTGTCAGCCGCAAGAAAACCTTAAAATATGCTATAGTTAGTAGCATAAATTTATATTACAAAACAAGTAAGAAATATGTTTAATATATAAAAAGTGTAAATATAATATATAATATCATTATTTTGTCGCAGTATTGTAAATTTTGATTGAAATATTTTTTTTGTTGTGGTATTATATAATATTATTATGTGTCTTGTTGCAAAATTTTTGTGGCAAAACTGCATGATAATTTGCTTAAAAATCTAAACTAATACAAAACAAATATATTAAATTAAATTTTGGAGGACGAATTTGGAACAACCACAAAACCAATCAAATAACAAACAAGAAGCGCAAATGCCAAAGTCTAATTTGGTTAGAAATCTGCTTATTTGCATAGGATTATTACTAATTGTAATGCTAATTTTTTGGGCGTTTAACACGGCATCGCGTGGCACCGAAACCACCTACGACAACATGATAAGCCAAATAGAAACGCACAATGTGTCTGAACTAGAAATTGGAAGCAAATACATAGTTGCGCAAACTAATGACGGCAAACAATACTGGATTTACAACAGCAACAATATTGGAGAGCTTTGGCTAGACTATTTTGCCGACGACACAAACACAACCTTTGATCGCAGCGAAATTAAAGTTATAGTTGGGTCTAGCACAACTTTTAGCATTTTAAACATATTGTACCCTATTTTAATGATTGTGGTGCTGTTTATTGTGTTTAGAATGATAATTAAACAGATAGGCAACAGCAACAATAAAACTTTTGATTTTGTTAAAAACCGCGCGCGCATAACGCCAAGCAATGTCAAATTTTCCGATGTTGCCGGTGCAGACGAAGAAAAAGCTGAGCTAGAAGAAATTATCGAATTTTTAAAGTCGCCAGACAGGTTTATTAAAATGGGCGCGCGCATACCAAAGGGCGTGTTGCTTGTTGGCCCTCCAGGCACTGGCAAAACATTGCTTGCCAAAGCCTGCGCGGGCGAAGCAAATGTGCCATTTTTTACCATAAGCGGCTCAGATTTTATGGAGCTTTTTGTTGGTGTTGGTGCATCGCGCGTGCGCGACCTATTTGAAACAGCAAAAAAATCTAAGCCATGCATAATATTTATTGACGAAATTGACGCCGTTGGTCGTCAGCGTGGTGCTGGCATGGGTGGCGGCAACGACGAGCGCGAGCAAACGCTAAACCAGTTGCTTGTGCAAATGGACGGCTTTGAAAGTAACGAGGGCATTATTGTTATTGCCGCAACCAACCGCGTAGATATTCTAGACCCCGCTCTTTTAAGACCGGGCAGATTTGATAGGCGAGTATTTATCAATGTTCCAGATGTAAAGGGCAGAGAAGAAATTCTAAAAATTCATGCTAAAAACAAGCCTCTTGCAGAAGATGTCAATCTAAAACAAATTGCAAGAATTACTAGCGGTTTTACTGGCGCAGACATAGAAAATATGCTTAACGAGGCGGCGCTGCTGGCGGCAAAATCTAAGTCTAGCACTATAACTATGGAAGATTTGTCTAACGCCATTGCAAAGGTAACCATGGGCCCACAAAAACGCAGTTATGTGCGTACCGAAAAGGACATCAAAATTACCGCCGTGCATGAATCAGGCCATGCAGTTATTGCCAAAGTTGTTAAAAATGGAGATACTGTACACGAGGTGTCGGTGGTTCCACGTGGAAACGCTGGTGGCTACACCCTTTCTAGACCAGAAACCGACGACAAGTATGTTCAAAAGCAAAAACTGCTAGACATGATTACCATGCTGCTTGGGGGGCGCACTGCCGAAAAGCTGTTTTTGGACGATATTTCCACGGGTGCCAGCAACGATATAGAGCGTGCCACAAGCCTTGCTAGAAGCATGGTAACCGAGTGGGGCATGAGTGATGCTGTGGGCTTAATGACCCTTGGCAGCGAAAACGACCAAGTATTTTTGGGTAGAGATTACGCAACGCGCGCCAATTACAGCGAGCAAGCGGCAGCTCTTATAGACAAAGAAGTTCACAAAATTATTGAGGGTTGTGCAAAACACGCCGAGCAAATTTTGTCCGAAAACAAGAAAAAGGTTAATACTATGGTAGATATCTTGCTAGAAAAGGAAACTATTTATCAAGATGAAATAGACCTTATTATGCAAGGCAAGTCTAAAAAAGAAATTTTAGAAACCATTAAGCAAAAAACGGCAGCCGAAGCCGAGGCAAAGGCGCAAAAAGAAACTCTAAAACTTGTAGCTAGTAGTGCTAGCGACAAAGAAAATGCTACCGAAAAAAATGACAACACAAACGGCACAGCAGCAAAAGCAAATACTTCTGCTAACAATGCGGCACCAAGAAAAACTGCCGAAAAAATTGACATAGACGAACTTATTGCCATAGCCGAAAAACGCGCCGCTGAGCAACTGCCAGCAGAAAATTCTGCGGAAAACAGCCAAGTTAGCACAAAGACAGATAGCGACAAAACTATTACAGCGGCAGCCAAGCAAGAAAATGCCATAAATCAAGAAGGCGCTGGCAAAGACAGACAAACAAGCGCAGCCAAAACTAATGCGCACGCCAAGACGGCAACCAAAAGCGCTGCTAGCAATACTGCCCAAACAGCCAAAAAATCTACTGCAAAAAGTGCAACAAACAAAACGGCAACAATGGGCAAAAAATCTGCCAGCGCAAAATCTACAAACTCGGGCGCCAAAAGTGCGGCAAGCAAAACCACAAAAAAAGCAGATAGAGTCAGCACTAAAACAGCGTCTAAGCAGACAAACTCCAAAAATTCTGGTACCGACGAAGATAATTAGCTTACCTTTTGCGCAGCTTAAAATTACCTAACTAGGGGGAACACATGAAAAAACTTTGTATAATTACGGCTGTTTATGCGGCAGTGGTAATTGCAATAATTACAAGCCTATGCTTTATAAAGCCAAAGGCTGCATTTAGTTTTGCCGATGCCAGCTATATTGTACCCTACAATGGATCTGATGCAGTAGGGCTAAATACGGGGGTAGGGTATGGTTTATCTACTACTCAAAAAGGCGACACAAGCGGCGAATATTATACAAAGTCTGAAGAGGCGGTATATAAAAATTTAAATAAACTTATTGCAGAAATGTTTACCCAAACTGCTATTACAACAATTTACAAAAATGGCACTTTTGGAACCACCGTAAGCCAAGATGTTAATAACAAATATAATTCAATGAACGACAAATTAATTATGGGATACTACGCTGTGCAAGTTAGGTTTGATGCAGACCATAAGCAACGCCAAATTGTCTATGTGGATGGCGACAGCAAAATTATAGAGTATTTTGGCATAATTATATTGCTTAGCGTTGGCAAGGGCTATCAGCAGGTGCTTATCTATTTTGTTACAAGTACCGACGATACACAACTAACAGACTATGGCGACTCTCCAATGCTTGCGTGGGCAAACACTACAAAACTTATAAAATATATTCAGTCAATATCTTAGGTTGATAAAACAGAGAACAAAAGAGGGTTTACACCCTCTTTTAAATTTACAAATTTAGTTAAATTTTATTAAATTTAAGTTACTAATTTTTAGCGCTTTACACTTTAATATCTATCATTTGCAAAAATTTAATATATTGTTTTGCGAGGGGTAGAGTGGTCTATACCATTTTTTTGCGCGTGGCCATGACACAAAAAAGTATGCTATCCTTGGATGCAAAGGAAATACCCTCTTTGGGTATATTTGCAAACTTAGCGTCTATCAGTTTGCTTACTAAATGATATTTTATAACAAATTGCCAGTGCAAGACGCAAAGATAATTATTGCGGCGGCAAACAAGAATAGATATCCAGCAAACCATAGCCATTTGTTTTTATGCACAAGTTTAAGCATCCATTTTAGGGTTAGCGCTGCGCTTATAAATGCCACAACAAAGCCAATAATCATAGGTCCAATATCGGCAGAATTAAAGCCAAAACCGTGCTTTACGCCGCCATAAATTTCGTATGCCACGCTGCAAATGATAACGGGTATAGACAGTAAAAAGCTATACCTTGCGCTCTGCACTTGCCCACTGCCACAAAGTACGCCAGCAGTAAGGGTGCTGCCGCTGCGCGAAAGCCCCGGCAGTACTGCAATACCTTGCACAACACCAATTATTACCGATTGCTTGTAACCAATTTCGCCAAGCGCGTTGTATTTTGCGCTTTTTTGATAGCAGTTTAGCACAACCATAAGTACGCCAGTTATTGCAAAACCAATAGCTACAACCAGCAAACTGCCCTCTGCGCCAATAAGTAAGTCTATGCAAATGCCAAGCACGCCAGTAATTATGGTGCTAAGCAGCAGCATTCGCATATATTTGCTTAGCGGGTGTTTTATAAGGTCTACAATATCCCGCCACATAACTATGCAGAGTGCCAAAAGGGTAGCCACATGCAAAATTACATTATACAGCACGCTGCCCTCGCCCAAACCAAAAACTATTTCAAAAAATGTCAAATGTCCACTACTAGAAACGGGCAAAAACTCGGTCAGTCCCTGCACCAAACCCAAAATTATAGCAAGCCAATAAGTCATAAATCCCCCAATTGCACGCAAAATATAATAGATGATAATAGTATAATTGTATGAAAAATATTTTGCAAGCATAATTAAAAGTTTAAACAAAATTTGTTTTTGGCAGATAATAAAATTTTGGCATACTTTTTAGCGCAAAATTAAGTTATATTATGGTAAAAAACACTTTATTTTTGCCTTTAAATTATGTATAATTAGCATAAAAAGGAGCAAAAATATGGAACTAGGAGTTGTTGGTTTGCCCAATGTTGGCAAAAGTACACTTTTTAACGCTATAACCAAGGCGGGAGCCGAAAGCGCAAACTATCCCTTTTGCACAATAGAGCCAAATGTTGGCGTGGTTGCCGTGCCAGACGAAAGGCTAACCGTTTTGGGCAAAATGTATAACACCCAAAAAATCACCTCGGCAAGTTTAAAATTTGTAGATATTGCCGGGCTTGTAAAAGGCGCATCAAAGGGCGAAGGCCTTGGTAATAAATTTTTGGCAAGCATTAGGGAGTGCGAGGCCATTGTGCATGTGGTGCGCCTTTTTGCCGACCCAAATGTAACCCATGTTGACGGCAGTGTCAACCCACTGCGAGATATAGAAACTATAAACCTAGAGCTAAGCCTTGCCGACCTAGAAAGCGTAGCTAAGCAGCTAGAAAAAGTTAGTAAAAAGGCAAAGCAGAACGACAAAGAGGCCATTTTTGAGCAGAATGTGCTTGTAAAGTTGCAAGAGGCGCTAAACGACGGCAAATTGGCAAAGACTGTGCCGCTAACGGCCGAAGAAAAGGAATACGCAAACAGTTTGTTTTTAATTACAACCAAGCCAGTAATTTACGCGTGCAACATTTCCGAAAGTGACATCGGCAAGCCAGAAGACGAAATTTCTGGCGTAAAAGAGGTAAAACAACTTGCCGCAGCCGAGGGTAGTGAAGTTTTGGTTATAAGTGCCAAGGTTGAGCAGGAATTAACCGAGCTAGAAGACGACGAACGAGAAATGTTTTTGGCAGAACTTGGTCTGCAAGAAAGCGGACTTAATAAAATAATTAAACTTGGCTACAAATTGCTTGGTCAAATTAGTTTTTTAACAGCCGGCGAAAAGGAAGTTCGGGCGTGGACAATAATAAAAGGCACCAAAGCGCCGGGGGCGGCGGGCAAAATTCATACCGATTTTGAGCGTGGCTTTATAAAGGCCGAAGTTGTTAGCTATCAAGACCTAATTAGCGCCGGCAGCTACCTTGCCGCCAAAGAGCACGGCAAAGTGCGCATAGAGGGCAAAGACTACACAGTTTCCGACGGCGACATCATGCTCTTTAAATTTAATGTGTAGATGCGGGCAACAATATTTAAATTTTTATTACATAACAGTACTATTTGTAAATTTGGAGGCATGTTGTTTTAGTATCCATTCTACGCGGCGTCACAACCCTTGCCTAACCACCGGCGGCGGCCTGTCACCTTGTCATTTCAAGCGCGGCACAAGCGATGGGATGACACATAAAAAAGGCTTGCGGCGGCCTGCCACTATGTCATTTCAAGCGCGGCACAAGCGATGGGATGACACATAAAAAGGGCTTGCGGCGGCCTGCATATGGCGCAAAAGGGGCTGCTATTAATTACAGTAGCGGGGCAAAAACACGCACAAGGCTGCATATAAAACGCTGAAATGGGTTTTGCCTGCAGTCGGCAGGGGATATGTACTTGCACACGCTTAACGTCTTGGCAAAATCGGCCTCAATGTCTACAACTGCCGAAGTTTTGTACATCCAAATACCGTTTTCAAAGTGGTGAACAAAGCTGCGATAATCCAAATTAATTGTGCCAACTATTGCAATTTTGTCATCTGCCACAATACCCTTTGCGTGGATAAATCCCGGCAGATATTCAAAAATTTGCACGCCACGTTTAATTAGCCTTGGATAATAACTGCGGCTAATTAACTGAACAACCTTTTTATCTGGCCTATACGGAGTAATTATCTTTACTTCTACGCCGCGTTGTGCCGCACTCTCTAGGGCGCTAGCAATCTCGTTGTCTATAATTAGGTACGGTGAAGTTATGTGCACGTAGTTTTGTGCCTGATTTATTATATTTAAAAAAGCCGTTTTTGCCACCGCTGTTGGGTATATTGGGCTTGGTCCGTCGCTAAATGGTACAACAAATCCGTTGTTTACGCAATTTTCGGCGGAAGCAACCACAGGAGCGGTTAAAGCTTTTATGTTTTTAGTTTTTTGGACTCTTTCTACTAATGCTTGTGGGCAATTGTCTGCTATGCTATTTTCGAAGTCCAAATTTAAATATGCCGAAAAATCGGAAATTGGGGCAAGGCTGTTAAATTCGTAGTCGGACAAAAACAAATAAGTTAATTCTTTTACGGCATCGCCAGTTATTCTAATGCCGCTATCTTTCCAATGCCCAAATCTGTTAATTTTGTTAATATACTCGTCGGCAATATTTACTCCGCCAGTGTAACCAATTTCGCCGTCAACAATTGTCATTTTTCGGTGGCTTCTATTGTTAAATTCGCTGCTGGCAGTGCCCCTTAAAATGGCAAAAGGCACAGCTTTAATGCCGCGTTTGCGCAAAGTTTTAAAATACAAACTTGGCAGAGTGGTCATGCAGCCAATGTCGTCATAAACAACCCTAACTTCTACGCCTTGACCTACTTTTTGTTCTAAGATTTTTAAAATTGTGTTCCAAAATTCGCCTTTTTGGATAATAAATATTCAATAAAAATAAACTTTTTGGCTTTTTGCAGGTCTTCTACCATGCTTTTAAACATGTCTTCGCCGCTGCTAAAATAAGTAGTTGTGCAGTTTGTGTACACATGCGTTCCTGTGCTTGCCACCAAAAAAGAGGCTTGACCCGCCGCCAAACTATCTGCAGAAAGAGCATCAAAGGCTGCATTATTGTCATATTTTATTACTTGCTTAGCAATCTGTCTAAGCCGCTTACTTTGTCTGCGAGATAGCTTGCGTGAATAAAAAATAAAATATAGCATAAATCCGGCAATCGGCAAAACCAAAATAACCAGCAGCCACGGCGCTTTGTAATCGGGGTTGTCGTCACTATTAATAACCCGCAAAACGCACCAAATTTGAGTAAGTGCAACCAGAATATAAAAGTATGGCACATAGACGCACAGTGCCATAACACCCACCACAATAGCTAGCGTTTCGGCAAGTGCCAAAAGTATAGCCAGTGAGTATCTTAGCGGAATATATTTTAGTTTTTTTGGTGCAGATGACTTTTGTTTCATAATGCTCCTAAGTTGCAGATATATTTTTAACCATATTTTGTTGTAATTATGTTTGCAACCCCAATATACTTGTCAGTTTTTTATATTTGCTGTTATTTGTTTTTTATATTTTCTCACCACCTTTAGTATAATTTATAGGATGGCCTAATAACTAGGCACTTTAAAAATTTTTGTTAGCAAAATCAGCAATATTGAGTAGTATTATTTTGGTGTGCAAAAGTAGTATAGCACTAAAGAATGTCCGTTGTCAAAACTGCTGCACAAATAAGAATATAAATTTTTATTGAAAAATCTATATTCTACTACAAAACAATATTAATTTATTAAAATATAAACAAAAAAACCTATGGTTTTGCACCAAACCTTGCAGGGCTAAATACATCAGTTTTTTTGTTTTAAAAAATCTAGGCATTTGCCTAGATTTTTAGATAATTATAGCGCATATTTGGCTACAAGTTATCTAGCGCAAGAAGAACCGCAATCAGATTCTTTGCTGCTGCGATGAGTGTCACATGCAGATGCTTTGCCGCTCTTACTGCCGCAGCACTTAGACGATTTGCAATTTTTGTCTTTCTTCATATCTTCCTCCTTGACTAATGCTAGTATGTGCACTTTTGGGCAAGGTATTCACAAAAATTCAAATTTCGCGCAAATTTTTTGTATAAACTGCAAGTTGTAAAGTTAACTATACAACAAAAAAGGTGCGGGGTAGCCACACCTAATGTCTGGGTTATTTGCTGTTTTGTTTATTGTGCAGAGTTCCCTTTTCGGCAAAGCAAATGTTTTTGCAGATAGGTTTTAGCCAGTCGGCGTAGCTAAACAAAATTAGGGTATGCTCTTTGCCAATCTTTTTAAATATATCTAAAAGTTCTTTCTTTTGGTTGTCAGAAAGTGTTTTAGGCGTTTCGTAAATCATAATAACTTCGGAGTTTGTGCAAATTGCACGGGCTATACCCAGCAAATATTTGTCGTAATCGGTAAATAATTCTGGCTCTTTAACAAGATTACTTTTGTATGCAAGCTGTGTTTTTACAATTTTATCGTGCAATCCAAGGTCTTTGCAGACTTTGTACACTTGTTGCTTACTGGCGCCGCTAGTTAACATGTTGTTCATAATTGTGTCGCTGTAAAAATATGGTTTGCTTGTCGTGTAGGTTATATTGTGCCTAAAGGTTTCTTTGTCAAAGTCAAAAATGTTAATATTATCTAGGGTTATCGTTCCGGTTGTTGGCCTAACTGCACGGCGAAGCATGTAAAATATGGCTCTTTTGCCGCTACCGTGCGCCCCGTAAATTAGGTTGCAGCTTTTAGGATTAATTTTTAAATTAAATTTATCTATGTGGCTGGCAATTTCTTCATCTTTGCCCAAGTAGCTTACATTTGTAAATACAAGGCTGCCGCTTACATCGTCCACCAGATTGTTGCCGTACTCCATAATGTCGTCTTGGTCCATGTCTAGTATATTTTTTATACGCAAGGTAGAAACATATAGGTCTTGCACATAATCCATGATGGTATACGAGCCAACCATTTGGGTTATTGCCTTAGTTAAGTATTTGCTAAGCACTAAGTAAAGAGTTAGTGTAAAAATATTACTTTTGGTTAAAATTACCATATATATGCAGCAAAGGACAATAATTGCTTGGTAGATAAAAGGAATCCAATTGTATGTAAAGGAGTAATATTTTCCGCATCTAGTTTTGTAGTCGCAACTCTTTTCCATATTTGCCATAAACTTTTGCTTAATTTGACTATTTAGGTTTAAGTCTTTTGTAAGTTCGCGATTGTTTATGCTATCACTAATGTCTTCTAGCGCGTAATCTTTATACTCTTGCATTTTGTCGTTGTAAAGGGCAATCCGCTTGTTTGCAAAGTTTGCCAAAAAGAATATTATTACGCACATTACTATAATTACGCTGCCAATATAAAAGTTGTAGGTAAGCAAAATTACAATACTAACAACGGCTTGAACAAAATAACTTGCATAAAGGCTAGAATACTCCGGAAAGTCTGCAAAAATGCCAATGTTGTTGTAAATTATGTTTAAAATCTTTTCCTTGCCCGTTTTGGCAAAACTTTGGGTAGACGCATGATTAAGTTTATCGTAAATTTTGCCGTGCGCAGTAAGATATGTTTTGCGCATGTTTACATAATATAGCCTGTCTTTAATAAAATACAAAATTCTTTGAACAACTATAATGCCAAGGGTAACAAGCAGCCAAAAGATAGTTCCGTTAAGGTCTAGCACAGTAATGCTTGTTATTGCCTTTGCACTAGGAATAGCCGCATACAAACTAAGCAAATAGATGCCAACATAGCACAAAAAGTGAAACAACCAAACAAACATGTTAGGCCTTGCAAGTTTAATATACATTTTTATGGAAGAAAATATATTCATCTATTTTACCCCCACATTATTAATTTTGCCGGCTTGCACAATAAAGCAGTCGTCGCAGACTTTTTTGGCTACATCGCTTGCGCTAAATATTAGCACGGCACGTTCCTGCTTAATTTTTTTGATTGCGTCAAGCACACCTTGCTGCTCTTTAGCGGTGAGGGATATAGGGAACTCGTATATACACAAAAATTCGGCACGGCTAAGCATCGCCCGGGCTAGACCTATCATAAATAGTAAGTATGAGCTAAAACTCTCTTTTTCTCGCCCCATGTTTGTAGAGTAGCCGTGCGGAAGAGATTTTATAAGCTCGTCTATGCCAAGTTCTTTGCAAACCCTGCTAATCTCTTTACGGCTAGAACAAGCATATCTTAAGTTTTCTAAAACTGTTTCGCTATAAAAATAGGGTTTGCTGGTAGCGTAAGAAAAGTGATGCTTGTAGGTGTCTTTGTCAAAGTCAAAAATGTTTATGCCGTCCATGGTTATTGTACCAGTTGTTGGAGTTATTACCCGCCTAAGAAGATAAAATATGGCGCGCTTGCCGCACTTTTTAACGCCTCTAAACAGTACGGCTGTTCTTGGTTTAATTGCAAAGTTTACATTAAAAATGTTGCCGCACCCAGCCTCTTTGCCCTCTAAATCTAGATAATTTATGTTGTTAAAGGTTAGGTTGCCAGAAATTTTATTGGTAGTGTTGTTGCTGTAGGCAATAACATCGGCGTCTGCCATGTTTAGTATAGTTTCTATACGCTGCACATTTACGCTGCAAGACTGTAAATCGTTAATAAGTCCGTAGCCCGACACAGCTTGGTCTATGGCGCTTATAAAATAAGGTGCAAGCACCAAGTATGCGGTTACCGAAACCAGCCCATTTTTTGTAATTACAGCTAGCCAAATAGTTAGGGCGGTTATAATTGTGTAAAGAACTATGTATGTCCAATATTTGCGCGTGCAGTTAAGTAGTCCTCGTTTAGAATAGTTGTTTACAGTAACATTAACCTTATCTAGGTAAACTTGTCTATTTTGTTCTTCCAAATTTTGTTCGGTTGTGTAATCTCTGCCGTCTATATAGTTAGAAAGCGTTTCGCTAACGGCATCGCGCG
The DNA here is from genome assembly GCA_964437615.1 of uncultured Lachnospiraceae bacterium. Taxonomy (GTDB): domain Bacteria; phylum Bacillota; class Clostridia; order Christensenellales; family UBA1242; genus RGIG4790. The sequence goes on from CAYTHL010000003.1 coordinate 42,794, forward strand.
CGGCATAAATTTTTTGCGTCTTAATTTGTGTAAGATTATTTATAAACACATACCAAAAGTACATAAGCACTACTATTGCGGCAAGTATTAGCGCCATATATATGTTGTAATAAGCCACAATACATATAATTATTAGGCTTTGCACTAGGTAGCTTAGTTTGTAACTAAGGTAGTCGGCAAAGTTTTGCACAGTGTTAATGCTGCTAGAAAAAATATTGAGCATCTTTTCCATGCTTTGACCGCTTAAACCTTGGCTTGTCACTTTTTCCAGCTTGTCATAAAGCCTTTCGCTAAGGTTCATGGTTATGTATTTGCTGCTTTTGTAAAAATACTTATAGTTTAGGTGCCAAGTATAGAAATAAACCAAGTATCCAATTAAGGTAAACACTAGCCACAAAATAGCCAAATTGTAGTTGCTGCTAGTTATACTAGTGACAACTTTTGCCTCGGCAAGAGTAAAAAATATGCTAACAATACATGGCAAGGTAGAAGTAAGCAGCATCAAAAAGAATAGCCACCAGTTTGGTTTAGCTACTCTTGCCCAGCGTTTAATTTTTTTAAAAGTACTTTCCATTAGTCAAAACAAAGTTTAATATAAAAAATATCTATTTGTCAAATATTTAAAAGCAAACTTATAAATATACATTTTGATTAATTAACTAAATACTCAAATAATTGCTACTAATTGTTGACAATAGGGATATCTTTGTGCTATTATACACTTGTAAAATATGTCTTTCTGGCATACACAAAGCAGTAATGGAATAAAATTTAAGTAATAAAATTTGTCAAAAGTTGTCAGAAATAGTATGTGGTAAAGCCACAAAACGCTAAGCTATCACCATAAAATTATGCGCTCATTAAGGGCGCTTGCCCAAAAATAAGGAATTTTTAATGAAAAAATTTTTATCATATTTATTTACTTTTGTGTTTTTGTTTATAATAAGCACAACAATTACCATAAAGTTAAATTCTACCAATCAGGATGCAACAAATCAACTTGTTAGCACCAATGCGGGCGTGCAAAAAAGCTTGCTTGGCGGCATTATGGATAGCCTAGACGCCAACCCTAAGCAAGAAATAGTTGGCAATATAAACCTAGTTGTTGACGGCAAGCCAATGGCTATAAGTTTATCTGCGCAAGTAGACTTTACTACGCTAACCAACCCAGATGTTAGTGGCTTTGTTAGTGTGCAGTACGATCAAATGCAATTATCGGCGTTTGTGGCATATGTAGATAGCACCCTTTTTGTTAGTTGCAACAACATAAAAATAAAGGCGACAATATCTAGCATAAAAGATATTGTAGAAATATTTAAAAACTTAATAGACCAAAATTCTGAGGAAACACTAGAGGACACCAAAGAAGACGAGACTATTGCAGATGTTGAAGAAAGCAGCAATACAGACACTTCTACCGAAGACGCAGAAATTTTGCAATCTGGTGACCAGACGGCAGAGCCAGAGCAACAAGAAAATAGCGCAGAAGAAGACAACGCCGAAAGTTCAAGTTTTTTAGACGGCATTAGTTTGGACGATATAATAGCGGCACTGACTAATCCGCAAAAGCAAATAGTAGATAATCAGATGTTCTTTAACTTAAATATAGACGGCATCTGCCAAGCTATGCTTGTAACCGACCTAAACTATAATATTCAAACCTTGCAAATTAATTCGTTTGAGCTTTTGCCACAACTAGAACTAACAGCAAGTGTAAATATGGTTGCAGATGAAAATTTAATTATAGAGCAGCCCGAAACTGACGACAGTTATCTAGATATAGAGGCCGTTAAAACCGGCATAGAGCAGCTATTTGCCGAAGACTATATAACGGCAAACATTTGGGCGGCGGTTTATAAAGACAGCATTTTGCAGGAGCAACTAGATAGTTTTGCGCGCCTAAATTTTGTTACGGATACCTATTATCTAAGCGCCAATTTATCCGGCACGCTAAACTGCTATGCAGCCCTAGGATACAAAAATAATACCATTTATGCAATTTTAAATGATATGTATGTAAAGGCCTCTGCCGACACAGTAGACAATATATATGGATTAGTTGCCGAAAATATTAGCGACTTAGAATTAAGCCTAGATTTGTCTGACCAAGTTGACGCAATTCTTTCTTGGCTTGCAGATAACTACAACAGCGTGCTAAATAGTGCAGTTGTGTCCTCTAGCCAAATAATGTTTACATCAGATTTGTCTGGCATATTGGGTCAAACTGGGGTTGTTACCTTTACCCTTGGGCTAAGAAACGGCGCCATTTATAGTCTAAAACTTAGCGGCGTAAGCGTCATGGGTTATACAGCAAACTTGTCTGTTAGCCTTGGAACGCCTAGCAGCCTAGATATAAATATTAATGACAGCCTATACTATGACGCTGCCAAGGTGCTACAAGTTGTCGACCTTGTGCAAAACACGCAGTATACGGCATCGGCAGACCTAACAATTGGCTTTGACGAAACTGAGCTAAACTTAACATTGTCTGCGCTTGCAGATATAAAAAACGGCAATTACAAACTAACTATTGGTGGGCTTGTTAGTAAAAAAGATATAGTTGTAACCTATGTTGGCGGGGCTGCTTATGTAAGCATTGATGACGTTTGCATATCTGCTGGCAGCGCAACCATCAGCGAAATAATAGATATAATAGCTAACCAATTTGGGCTAGATACAGACATTTCTGCAAAACTGCAAAGTTACAAAGAAATATTTGCGGACATGAGCCTGCAAGACTTGTTAGATTTATTTAACATAAGTGTTGGCGGCAGCGGGATAACCCTTGCAACCGACCTATCTAGCATACTGGAAAAGACTTTTGCCGTAGACATTTGGGCAGACTACATAGTTACCGACCAATTTACTGGCATAAGCGCGGTAATTAATAACCTTTCTATTGGCGGCATAACAATTAGTGGCAGCCTAAAAATTGCCAGCGGAGCAGAAAATATTTCTGCGCCACAAAATGTAACCCTAAACCTAGATAGCCTAGATGTAACTAATGTTGTAAATAGCATAATCAACCTTGCCCAAAGCAAAACCTTTAGTGGTGCAATTAGCGTTAGCTATGATGGACTAGAAATTTCTGGCAACTATGTTTTGGATATTTCTAGCGGCATAGCAATATCTGCCAACTTAAATGTCTGTGGGCTAGATGCTAGCATATATTTTGATGGCAACACCATTTATGCTAATGTTGTTGGCTTAAAAGTTTATGTGCCAATTAACCAAATTGAAGACTTGGTAGACTACTTTAACTACCTATCCCAAAAGTTTAGCACAACCACTAGCAACGAGGAAGTTCAAACGGCTGCAGAAACTTCCACCGAAGAAAATACGGGGCTAACCCTAGAGTGGTTAGTTGACCAAATTAAAACTAGCCAAAACCTAGATGTTATTAACCTTATTTGCACAATTTTAGCAGACGATAGCACAGAAATAACTCTATCTGGCAGCAGCATTATGGCAAAACTGCTTGGATTAGACCTAAGTGTAAATATTGGCGGCAACTCCACCAACCCAACTTGCAGCGCAACTGTTGGCTACGAAAAATTATCTGCTAGCCTAAACCTTTCTGCCGGTGGAGAATTATCTACAATTAACGCAGCAGAATATGCAAGCTATACCGAGGTTATAGATATTATTAATGCCGTCATTGCGCTTATAGACGGGCAAAAGATTAGCCTAACCGCAACTGCAACCATTTACGAGGGCGAAGATGTGCATTACTATGCCACTTGCGAGGCGCAAGTAGAGTTTACTAGCCAAAACTTTGCCTTTTATGCAGATATATCTGTTATAGACTACACCTCTACCGATAAGTCGCCTATGGACTTTATGCTGGCCTATCAAAATGGCAAGTGGTATGCAGACTACAACAATCTAAAACTAAAAATAGACGCAAGTGACCTAGCCGAAATTGTAGTTATGCTACTGGGCGTTTTAGGCATAGATGTTCCTGCGGCGCTAACAGGCGTACTGCAAAACGCAACTCTTGGCGTGATAGATGTAGATACAAGTGTATTCTCAGCCTTAGTGCCAAACATTAACCTAGATAGCCCACTAACCATGCTAAAATATATCTATGGGCTAGATTTGCAAAACGGCACATTAACAGTAAAAATAGACAACGCCCTTATAACCAATAACGCTGCCGGCAAGGATATGGTTATTAGTGTAGTAACCACCAAAGATAGCAGCGGCAATGTTACCCTTAGCGGGCTAAATTTAAGCAATGTCTACACCGGCGTTACCGAAACCGAAAGGTTTAATTTAAATATTTCGGTTGCCCAATTTAGCGCAGTAACAGCGCCACCTAGCGGCAACTATATAGACCTTTCTGGTTGCAACAACCTAATAAAGGCTGTTATAAACACTGCTGAACTAAATTATTTCCACATTACCGGCAATTTAGATGTTACTATTCTTGGCATCAACCTTGGCGAAGTTCCAGTAGACATAAAAATTAAACTAGACGAAAACCGTCTACCAGAAATTTTAATTAGCTTGCCAGATATTCCGGTTGTAGTTGGTGTAAATAAGGATACCGAACTTACATCAACTAATAGTAGGGCGGCTTATATTTACTACTATCAAGGTTATGTATACTTTTACAGAGTAGATAGCGGCTTGTATTGGTTCTCAAGCCGTACAATAGAGCAGACCACAAAGGTTTACTATACCGAAGTATTTGATAACATTTTGTATTATTTGCAGTGGGTAACCGGATTTTCAGACAGTATTATGGAGGCCATAGAAGAGAGCCTATCTATAGAGCACGAAACCGATTTGGGTAATGTAATAACATCGTTTACCGCAAGCGATAGCAAAACAGACTTTAAAATTGTGCTTAACATGTACGAAATCACCGGCGACTCTAACATGGGCGACATGACCATTAGCTTAACCGTTGTTAACAACGAAAGCACAAACAATAAAGACTATATAGGCTACGCAACATTCAACCTAGAAATGCCATTTACTAGCGCAATAGTTATGCAACTAGACTGTGACGACCTTGCACTTGAAGACATAGGCAAAGAACTCGACTTTAGCAGCTTTTATGACTTTATAAATAGCTATAGCTATGCCGAAAACGAGGAATGGACCGGCACTAATGGCAGTTGGTCACTTTCTAGCACTAAACTTTATACAATCACCTTTGATATCAACTTAGATGGTTACACTGGCAGCGCACCCGCAGATATAGAGGGCACTTACGATAGCCCAATAAGTTTGCCAACTTATAGCACATTTAATTACTATTACAATAATAATCAAAACTTAGATGTATACACCTTTGCGGGTTGGTACACAACTGCAAAATGCGAAGACGGCACTGAGTTTACCTCATCAACAATGCCTCGCGGCGGTGCAACCTTGTATGCAAAGTGGGTGCTAACGGAAAGTTACCGCACAGCAACATTTGTAGACTACTACGGCAACACCATAGATACTCAGTTTAGTTTAATTGGCACAGCGCTTAAAAGTGTAGAAGTGGCAGAAACACTTACAATTTACTCTAACTCTAACGCTGTAAAATCTATTTTGCAATACAACGGCTACTTTGTAGACGCCAGCGGCAATAGGGTAACCGAAGTTACCGAAACTACAACACTCTATCCAAGTTATAGCACTACTACAACATACAATCAATATACCCTATATATAAACACCGGCGTAGCTAATCAAGACTTGTCTACCGTGGCCTACGAGCAGCATGATGTTACTAGCCTCTTGCCACAACTAGACGCGCAAATAGACATATTTGATAGCCTAGCAGGCACAACCACAACTTACAGTTTTGGTGGCTGGTACACAGATAGCAACTTTACAACCCAGTTTGACGGAACCATGCCAAGCGCAAACACCTCAGTTTACGCAAAATGGACGGTTGAAAGAGTAATTTATCAAAGGCAGCTAAGCGTTTACGATAACGAGCAACTAGTTTATCAAGATTTGTATGCCGTAGAAGACCAAATTAGTCTGCCAAGTAGTGTAATTGTAAATAATAATACCCAATGGTACCTAGATGCCAACTACTCATCAGCTTACAATTATACCGGCATAATGCCAGATAACGACCTAACTTTATATGTCCGCAATTTGTATACTTTAACCTACACTTATTATGTAAAGAGCGGCAGCACTTATGTGCAAACCACTGCAAGTGTAAATATTTATCAAGGTCAAACAATTTCTTTGCCTAGCCAGGCAGACGACATTATAGAGTTTGGCTCGGGCGATAGCTATTACAGAATGGTTTACACATTTGGCGGTTGGTTTACAGACAGCACCTACACAAGCGAGTATACTAGCGCCACTATGCCAAACGCAAACACCACCGTTTACAGCAAATTCACCGCCCAAAAACAATACAGAATAACCTTTGACACAACTTGGGTTAAACCAACTATGTGGGTATCAGACGGCAAAATAGTGCAAAAAGGCACGGTAGAGTCTGTTTATGTAAATGAGGGAGAAACATTTAACGCTGATGCGGCAAATTATACCACTACTGCACAATATAAATACATGGGTGTAACATATTCCTTTAATGTTGTTGCATGGAATACAACAGGCTGCTCAACCGTTACTACTGGCGCAACAAATACTAAATCTTACAGTCAATTAAGCCCATTTACAGTTAACAAAAGTATAACATTATATGCAATTTGGGGAAAATAGGATCACAACCAAAAAAGACGGCTCTGCCGTCTTTTTTGTACTATCAAAATTTTTGTAACGCAAAACTGAGTGTTAGGATTTTGCTAATGGGGTCCCCATAGGTTTCTATCAAAAACCGTATGGGGCAAGGAATATGCTTGCCAACAAATGGAGTTTTGGCATTTAGCCAAAACGACTTATATTTGGCAAGTATGTGACGCAGTAAGGGGGCTGTCTGCCATGCGGCAAATCTTTGCGGCAGACTGAGGGTTGTTCGGCTTGATTTTGCTCTTTATTTGCTTTAAAAGATTAAACAAAATAACACCCAATGCCCAATTGTACAACCCCCTTGTCCGCTCCGCGCCCACCCCCCTTATTATGGGGGAATAACGAGAACTAAATTTTAGCGTTCTTGAATAAGGTTTTTAAGTTTATTATATTTTATTATTGCATTCTTTATAATTGGTGATGCAATGTATGTTATATAATATTATCAATCTTAGTAATGTTTGCACTAAATTTCATTGTTTTTAATTATCTGTTAGTTATTTTAATCTTTCGTCAACAATATTGTAAATGTCTTGACACACTCCGTCTAGATTTTCTAATATGTCACAATTAAAATATCTAACCACTTTAATCCCTCTTTGATTAAAATAGTCTGTACGAAGTTTGTCATAATTTATGCTAGGGCTTTCTGTATGTTGTCCACCATCAATTTCTACCACAAGTTTAGCTTTGGCACAATAAAAATCTGCTATGTAATTACCTATCATATGTTGTCTATAAAATTTTGGCTCAAAAGATATTAGATATTTATACCATAATATGGACTCATATCGTGTCATTTTCTTACGCAACGCATTAGCTAAAGGTTTATTTTTCTTGCGGTAATAATACATGAATATACTCCAATATGTACATATTTTTTACTCAGCTTACGGCTAGTTTTTTACTATGTAACGACAACCATTAGAAATGTGCCAGTTAGTTGTAATTTGGGCCCATAGGTTTTTATCAAAAACCGTATGGGGCAAGGAATATGCTTGCCAACAAATGGAGTTTTAGCATTTAGCCAAAACGACTTATATTTGGCAAGTATGTGACGCAGTAAGGGGGCTGTCTGCCATGCGGCAAATCTTTGCGGCAGACTGAGGGCTTTAACAAATATAATTATTTTTAAGAACGCAAAACAGAGTG
>CAYTHL010000004.1:0-3974 GCA_964437615.1 uncultured Lachnospiraceae bacterium
AAAATTTTGACACTTATTTTGACACTTAAAAAATCTGTTGATTGTCTGTTTGTTAATTAAAAAGACTAGGCTAAAGCCTAGTCTTTTTAAGTTGCAAGTTTAATGTTTTTGGTTAATATAATGCGTTATCAATTACAAGATTATTAACAATTAAGTATATTATTTTAATGTTTTTTAACGAAAATGAACTAGTTTTTTTATACCATTTAGTTGTTGTTAAACTTAATGCGTTCGGTTAGCAAAAACATGGCGTTAATTAGGCTAGGAGATAGCAGTATTAAAATGATTATAAACAGCGAATGAGATAGGTCTAGTGAAACAAGTTTAAAGAAACTGCTCATGCAAGTTATGCCAACAAGGCAGATTACAAACATAACGGCGCACATAATTGCGGTAAGAGGTTTAAATGGCTTGCATAGCCTAATTAGCATAAATAGTCCAGAAAAGGTTATGGTTATGGTTAGCATGGTAGTTATTACATTTGTAATGTTGTCAGCAACCACTGTGCCATCTACAAGCAGACAAAATACATATATGGCTATCGAATTAATTATTAGCGTCAAGGCGCCGGGTAGAGCGTTTTTAAACAGGTTGAGTAAAAACTTGCCCTCAACAGGCTTGTCGTTTGGCAAAAACGCCAAGAAGAAGGACGGTACGCCAATTACAAACATTTCTAGTAGCAGCATGTGCCTAGGCAAGAGAGGATAAGAAAGCCCGCATAGCAGCACAAGAATAGACAGCACTATTGTGTATAGCGTTTTCATAAAAAATAGGGCACTTGCTTTTTGCATATTGTTAATTACTCGTCTGCCCTCTAGAACTGTGGCTGGCATGCTGCTAAAATTGCTGTCTAGCAGCACCATATGGCTGACGCTTCTAACGGCCTCGCTTCCGCTAGCCATGGCTACCGAACAGTCTGCCTCTTTTAGCGCCAAAATGTCGTTTACGCCGTCACCCGTCATGGCAACAGTGTGCCTTTCAGCTTTAATTGCCTTAACCAAAATGGCCTTTTGTTCTGGAGTGACACGCCCAAACACCGTGTATTTATTGGCGGCGGCAATTACTTGTTTTTCATTTAAGCCCTCCAAACTAATTAGGTTTTCGGTACCGGCTACACCAACGCGCTTGGCTATTTCGGCAACAGTTAGCGGATTATCTCCCGAGATAATCTTAATTGCAACGCCGTTATTTTTAAACCATTTTATAGTTTCCATAGCGTCATCTCTAATGCGGTCTTCTAGTATAATTAGGGCAATGGGCTTTCTGCCTTGTGGCAGATTATCCTTAATAATAATGCCGTCTGCGTATGCCAAAAGTAGCACACGGTAGCCGTCCTTAGAATACTGCTCAACCATGTTGTTTATTTTTAAGTCAGTGCTATTTGGCATAACAAACTCTGGCGCGCCCATAATAAATGTTCCCGAGTTTTCAAAACTTACAGCACTAAGCTTGCGGCTAGACGAAAATGGCAAACTAGCCACTGGTTTTAGTTCTTTGTTGTAGCCAAAATAATTAATAAGCGCCTGGCTAGTTTGATTGTTATCACCAAGAGCCGAAAGCATGCTGCCCATAATGCGTTTTAAAGTGTAGTCGGTGTCGGCAAGTTGCAAGCAGTTGTAAACTTTCATGGTGCCGTCGGTAATTGTGCCAGTTTTGTCCAAGCACAAAACATCAACGCGGGCAAGCATTTCTACGCAATACAAGTCTTGCACCAAGGCCTTTTTGCGGGCAAGTTTTATAACCGACAAAGTAAGCGAAACGCTGCAAAGCAAGAACATTCCTGCCGGAATCATGCCCATAATGCTGCCTGCTGTTTTTGTAATGGTTTCGGTTATGCTGCTATCCGAGCGAATAAAGTTGTTTATATACATAAGTATGGCAATAGGAATGATTATAAAGCCTATTACGCGGATAATATTTTTAAGAGAGATAAATAGTTCAGATTTTGGTCTTTTGTATTTTTTGGCCTTTGCGGCAAGTTGCTGAATATAGTTGGACTTGCCCACCTTTTCTACTCTGGCATGAGCATGACCCGAAACAACAAAACTTCCAGCAAGAATGGTGTCGCCCACTTTCTTTTTTATAGGCATACTTTCGCCAGTTAGCATACTTTCGTTAACTTCTAGGCTGCCCTCTATAAGCAAGCTGTCGGCAACTATCTGCTTGCCAGTGCTAAGCACAACAATGTCATCTAAAACAACATCATTTGTGCCAACCGTGGTTTCTATTCCGTCGCGGATAACCTTTACGGCAGGGGCAGTCAGCAGGCTTAGTTTTTCTATTGTAAGTTTAGCCTTAATTTCTTGAATGATGCCCACAGTGATGTTTACTAAAATTATAATTATGCCCAAGCAGTCGCTAAATGCGCCCACGCACATTAGGCTAATTGCAATTGCAAAGCACAAAATATTCAAAAATGTAACGATATTTTCTACAAAAATGCTTTTGTAGGTTTTTACATTTTGGTTAGGCGTGGCATTTGTTTGCTGCTTGTTTATGCGCTCTTGCACTTGGTCGTGAGATAAGCCAACCTTGTAGTCGGCACGCACACGCTTTACGCGTTTTGGAACAACTGGCTCTGGCTGTTGCTTGCCAAACAATTTCTTTTTGCTAGGAGTTTCGGCAGCCTTGCCATTAGCTATTGCTTTGCTGTTTTTTTGTTTGCTGGCAGCGGAAGTTTTGCTACTAGCCGTTTTAGATTTTTTTGTGGTGGTGTCTGTGTTGGATAAATCTAGGTTTACGCGTATAATTTCAGCGTTGTCTTCGCTGCTTGGCTCGGCGCTAGCGGCTACATTATTAGTTTCGGCGGACTTTTTGTCAACGTTGCTATTTTTGTCAGTGTCTTTTTTGTCTGCCGACTTATTTTTGGTGGGGCTAGAACTATTATCCTTTTTAATTGCGCCAGAAGCCGGTTTTTTTGCATTAGCAGAATTGCCAGCCTTTTTGGTCTTGGCAGTTGCGGTTGTTTTTTGGTCTTGGGCTTTGCCCAAAACATCGTCCATATTAAGTTGATTAGATTTATCTGCCATGGCATAATCTCCCAAAATAACTATTATAAATATTATATTACAACTTTACCAAACTATTTGTCAACTTTATATGTGGGCTTTTTTTATTAGAAATTTTATAATAATAGACTGGTTTTGTAAATTAATGCTTGCAATTAAAAAAAAAGTGTGTTATAATGCCAAATAGTTCCTTGTCAGTGTTCTGCTGACCGAATGAGTCCAAAAGGAGGAAGAAAATATGAAGTCTTACGAAATGCTTTACATTATCGAAGCCGGCTTGCCAGACGAGCAGAAAGAAGCTTTGGTAGAAAAGGTTACAGGCATCTTGCAGTCTAACGGCGGGCAAGATATAACCGTAGACAAGTGGGGGATAAGAAAATACGCTTACCCAATCAACTACAAAACCGAAGGCTATTATTGCCTAGTAAACTTTAAAGCTAACGAAAACGCAGTTAAGCCCGTTAGTGACCTACTAAACATTACAGATAATGTCGTTCGCCATATGATAGTGGCAAAATAATTTAAAGGAGAAAAATATGAATAAAGTTTTTCTAATTGGTAACCTTACCAAAGACCCAGAACTTAGTACCACAACCAACGGCGTATCTCTGTGCAAGTTTACACTAGCTGTTCAGCGTAGGTTTGCTAACAGCAACGGCGAGCGAGAAGCAGATTTCTTGCCAATAATTGTTTGGCGCGCACAAGCAGATAACTGCTACAAATATCTTAAAAAAGGTAGCAAAGTTAGCGTTTGTGGCTCTATTCAAACCCGCGTTTACGAAACTCCAGAAGGCAATCGTCGTTACATGACAGAAGTTGTTGCCGAAGAAGTAGAATTTATTTCTACTCGCAGCACAGACGGCTCTTCCGACACAGGCGAAGTTCCTGCCGAGGGTGGCAGCAAGCCAACAAGTGTTGTAAATAAGTTTGAGCCTATAGAAGATGACGACAATCTTCCATTCTAAA
>CAYTHL010000004.1:4074-47272 GCA_964437615.1 uncultured Lachnospiraceae bacterium
AGTGTTGTAAATAAGTTTGAGCCTATAGAAGATGACGACAATCTTCCATTCTAAATTCGCAAAAACCAGCAGATAGCTGCGTCGCATGTGAATATTTTGGGACCCCATAGGTTTTTTAAAAAAACCGTATGGGGAGAGGAAGAACCGCGCCAATAACATTTGGTTTTGCATTCTTAGCAAAACCAAAAACAGCGCCGCGGTTCTGACGAGGTCATTTAGAATAACTAAACTCCCTTGTGGATAAAACGCACGCTCCTTGCTCTCTACTACTTTTTGCGAATTTGTAGAGGACAAGAAGCGGACGCACTTATCCAATTTCCTTGCCCAGTATCAAATTTCCATGCATTTGTGTGGAAAACCAGCAGATAGCTGCGTCGCATATGAATATTTTGGGACCCCATAGGTTTTTTAAAAAAAACGTATGGGGAGAGGAAGAACCGCGTCAATAACATTTGGTTTTGCATTCTTAGCAAAACCAAAAACAGCGCCGCGGTTCTGACGGAAGATTGTATCATTAAGATGCAAAACGCATCAGAAAATATTTAAAGGAGAAAAATTATGAACAAAAAGTTTGTTAAACCAAGCGATAGTGATGATAAAAGCCCTAAAAAGCCAAGAAAATCTGCTAAAAAAGTTTGTGCTTTTTGCGCAGAGAAGTCTGCAATAGACTACAAAGATGTAGCTAAACTTCGCAGATATATGACCGAAAAGGGCAAAATTATTCCACGCCGTACAACTGGTGTTTGTGCAAAGCATCAACGCGAGCTGCAAAACGCCATAAAAAGGGCGAGGGTTATGGCGCTACTACCATACAAGACTATATAATTGCGTGTATTTTGGCCGGATAGCATCGTCGCAAAGTCAAACCGGGCAGTCATTTACGCCAAGTAAAATCCTACCCGGTTTTTTGTTTGCTTCTTGCTCTTCAACCAAACTCCACGCAATTATAAATCTATAGGTCAAGGTGTAGGATAGTAATCTCTTGCGTGTATTTTGGCCAGATAGCATCGTCGCAAAGTCAAACCGGGCAGTCATTTACGCCAAGTAAAATCGCATACGACAAATAACCTTGCTTCTAGCTCTTTATCAAAACTTCGTAAAATTTAGAATGATTTAAGAAGCTGCGGAATTCCTTCCGCGGTTTTTTATATTTGTCTTTTGTTGACAATGGTATAATAAAGCAAAGGAGAAAGCCATGAGCAGGGTTAATAAGTATTGCAAAGACAACAAAAATTGTACAAGGCTGATGACAATGTATAGTAGTATTTAGAGTTGTATTCAAAAGTTTCTGGGAAAACACCAGAAAAATTTATTTCTTATTGTGTAAAAGCTTATAAAGATTTACCAACACAACAAGCGGCGTGTCAAGGCATAAAAGGCCATACGGAGATATTAAATATGGTACACAAGTTTGGCAACCTAGAAATAAATTTAGATTACAAGTAATCGTAAGCCGAGAGGCGCAGTGCGGGCAAAAGCCAAAAACTGGCAAGTTTGGCTAATTGGCAAATATTTTGCATGACAGTAGTTTTTAAAATCTTGACAATATGGCTGGATTAGGATATAATAGGCTATAATTAAAAAGTTAGGGTAGGTAAAACTATGGCACGCTTAGATGAAAATAGCAAGACTAGCAAAAGCATAAGGCTTAGTGCAAAGACGGCAAATCCTAAAACTATGCCAAACAACTTGGAGGCTGAGCAGGCTGTGCTTTGCTGCGCCATGATAGACAAACTTGCCGCCGAGTATGTAATTGGACAGCTTAGTTCGTCAGACTTTTACAGCGAAACTCACCGAATTATTTTTGATGCCATGCAGAGCTTGTACAATTCGTCTAAGCCAATAGATTTTATCTCTGTGCAAGACGAACTAAACAAGTCCGACAGGCTGGAATCTGTGGGTGGTATAAACTATCTAATAAGCATAACAAACGCCTTGCCAAGTAGCGCCTATCATGTGCATTACACCAAAATTGTCAAGCGAGACGCCATTTTGCGGCACCTAATAGAGGCCTGCAACAAGATTATTGTAGACGCCTACGAGGCCACCGACCTAGACGTTGTTGACAAAGCTGAAAAACTTATTTTTGAAATTGGCGAAAAGAATGTCACTAGTGGTCTAGAAAATTTGCGTCCAGCATTTAACGACTCCATGAGTACCTTTGAAGAAATCTTTAAAAACGGCGCAAATAAGCGTGGCATTCGCAGCGGATTTTTTGCTCTAGACAAAAAGACGGGCGGATTTCAAAAGACCGATCTAATTGTTATTGCGGCACGTCCAGGCATTGGTAAAACAAGTTTGGCCATGAATATTGTTACTAACGCCGCTATTCAAGACAAAGCCAAGTGCGCCATATTTTCACTAGAAATGAGCCGCGAGCAGCTGGCGCAGCGTATGCTATGTTCGGTTGCGGGCGTAGATATGGGCAAGGCGCGGTTAGGCGAGCTTACAGACATAGACTGGCAAAAACTGTGGAAGGCGCACAAAAAACTTATGGACACAAATATTTACTGCGATGCAAACAGCCTTAGTAAGCCATCTACCATACTATCTCAGTGTCGCAAACTAAAGCGCGAGCGCGGGCTAGATCTAATTGTTGTAGACTACTTACAGCTTATGACAGGAGATAAAAAGAGCGAAAGCCGTCAAAACGAAGTGTCGGACATGAGCCGTCAAATGAAGATTTTGGCAAAAGAGTTAGATGTGCCGGTTATAGTGCTATCCCAGCTTTCCCGTGCCGTTCAGCAACGCCAAGACCACAGACCTGTGCTTAGCGACCTAAGAGAATCAGGTGCCATAGAGCAAGACGCCGACATGGTTATATTTATCGACCGAAAAGACGTCAGTGAGGGTGATGTTGTAGAGAGTGATAATTACACTGCTGAACTTATTATAGCCAAGTTCCGTAACGGCGAGCCGGGCAGCGTAAGCGTTGGTTGGGATGGCAGCAAAGTTAGCTTTGTCAACCTTGCGGGCGACGAAAATATGCGCAGCCTAGAGGCCACCTACGAAGCAATGCACGCTACCGCCGAGGGAGATATTCCAGAGGGTTTTGAAGCCTTTGCCGATATTCCGCAGAGCGAACTACCTACCGATTTTGAAGAACTTTCTAGTGATATAGCTAGCAGTATGGGGCAGGGGATTGAGCCTATTAGTGCGCCTATTGGCGACGATATTTTTGGAGATATTCCAGACCCAGCTCCACCCGCAGATGACATATTTTAATTAAATTTGGCTAGCTTTTGTAGGTTTTTTGCAAAAAATAGGCGTAATTTCTACTTTCAAAGCTAAAAATTTGCTAAAAACTGCAAATTTTGGCCAACATGTTGTATATTTACTATCATTTTAAAACAAAAAGGACTATTTTATTATGAAAATTTCTTCTAAAGAACTAAGAAAAGCATGGTTAGATTTCTATAAAAGCAAGGGCCATGTAGATATAGGGGCGGTGTCGCTAATTGGCGACGGCAATACAGGCGTCATGTTTAATGTTGCAGGCATGCAACCCCTAATGCCATATTTGCTTGGCAAGGCGCACCCCAAAGGCACAAGACTTTGCAATGTTCAAGGCTGCGTGCGTACAGTGGATATAGAGGAAGTAGGCGATGCTGTTCACTTTACTTTTTTTGAAATGATGGGCAATTGGAGCCTTGGCGATTACTTTAAAAAAGAAAAGACAGCGTGGAGCTTTGAGTTTTTAACCAAGGTTGTGGGGTTTGATAAAAACAAAATCTGCGCAACGGTGTTTGCGGGCAACAATAGCGTTCCTAAAGATGACGAGGCGGCAAATTATTTGGTGGCAGCCGGCGTAAAAAGAGAAAATATTTACTATTTGCCAGAAAACTGGTGGGAGCTAGAAGGTACAGTTGGCACTCCTTGCGGCCCAGATAGCGAGTGGTTTTATCCACGCAACGACACCCCTTGCAGCGACCACTGCGATGTTACTTGCGATTGTGGCAGGTGGGTAGAAGTTGGAAACGATGTGTACATGCAATACCAAAAGTTGGAAAATGGATATACGCCGCTTAAAAACAAAAACGTAGATACAGGCTTTGGCTTTGAGCGTCTGCTAATGTATATAAATGGGCTAACCGATGGCTACAAAACCGACCTTTTTGCCGGCGTAATTGGCTATATGGAAAGCGTGCTAAATTTGCCGTATGGTAAAGATGACGACATCACAAAAAGCATGCGCATTATTGCCGACCACTTGCGCACCAGTGTTATGTTAATTGGCGACCCCAACGGAATTTTGCCAAGCAATGTTGGTGCTGGATATATTTTGCGCAGACTACTTCGCCGTGCCATTCGACATAGCCGCAAACTTGGCTTAGAAACATCAGATCTGCTAGAAATTTGCAAAATTTATATAGAAGATGTTTACTCCGAGGCATATCCACTTTTGGTTGAAAAGGAAGATTACATTCTGCAAAGTATTCAGCAAGAAGCAGACAAATTTGCAAAGACAATAGCTGCCGGCACAAAAGAGTTTGAAAAAGTTGTGTCAGGCATAGCGCGCAAAAACCAATTTATGACAAAAAACAACCCAAATTACCAGCCAGAAAATGTAATTAGTGGCAAGCAGGCGTTTAGATTGTACGAAACTTATGGCTTTCCGGTAGAAATTACCAAAGAAATGGCTGCCGAAAAGGGTTTAGAAGTGGATATGGACGGCTACAACGCCGCTTACGCTGAGCATCAAGAGCTTGCCCGCACTGCCCTTAAAGGCGAAAATAAGGGTGGACTTTCTAGTCAAGGCGAGGCAGAAACCGCCTATCACACGGCAACACACATTATGCTAGCTGGTTTGCGCAAGATGTTTGGCACGTCTACCGTGCAAAAGGGCAGCAATATTACCAGCGAACGCATGCGTTTTGACTTTAATCTAGACCACAAAATGACGGATGCCGAAATAAAACAACTAGAAGATTTTGTAAATGATGCAATCAGCCGCAACCTAAAAGTTGAACGCCTAGAAATGCCATATTCCAAAGCTTTATCGCAAGGTGCATACGGCATTTATAACGGCTTGCCAGACGAAGTTGTAAGCGTCTACAAAATTGGCGACATAGATTTTCAGATTTGTGGTGGCCCGCATGTTCAAAGCACGGGCATCTTAGGCAAGTTTAAAATAACCAAAGAAGAGAGCTGTGGGAGTGGAACTCGCCGCATCAAAGCAGTAATTTCCACAGATTTTGGCGAATAACTGCGTCGCTGGGGGCTGCACTTCAGTCATTTACGATTTAGTAAACTCCTTTGTGCAGCCCTAACCAGCTCCTTGTTCTTCATCCAAACTTTGCGGAAATTACCGAAAACTAAATAAATAGAAATGTAGGCTAAAGAGTAATAGATAAGATTTTGGCGAATAACTGCGTCGCTGGGGGCTGCACTTCAGTCATTTTCGTCAAAAGCGCACCTTAATTATCAGCTGGCAAGGCTTTGCCAGCTTTTGTGTTTGGTGTGCTTTTTCCTCTCCCATTTTGCTTTTATGATAAAAGCAAAATGGGTACCCGTGATGCAAACTTCTACCTAATTATTTGTTTGCTCCTTGTTCTTCATCCAAACTCTGCGGAAATTACCGAGTATTAAATAAATAGAAATGTAGGCTAAAGAGTAATAGATAAGATTTTGGCGAATAACTGCGTCGCTGGGGGCTGCACTTCAGTCATTTTCGTCAAAAGCGCACCTTAATTATCAGCTGGCAAGGCTTTGCCAGCTTTTGTGTTTGGTGTGCTTTTTCCTCTCCCATTTTGCTTTTATTTTTATTATAAAAGCAAAAGTTCTAACTAAGAACGCTAAAACTTAGTTCTCGTTATTCCCCCATAGTAAGGGGGGTGGGCGCGTAGCGTTCGGGGGGTTGTACAACTGGGCTATTAAGGTGTCTATTTTTAATCTTAAATATAAAACTAAATTTAAGCAAACAACCCTCAGTCTGCCACAAAGACTTGCAGCATGGCAGTCAGCCCCCTTGCTGCGTCACATTTTTTGATAAAACCTATGGGGACCTAGGTAGGCAAACAAACGCTCAGTTTTGAGTTTGTTAAAATAATAGAAAAGCACAAAATTATGTAATTTTATGCAAATGGAATTACCCCACTTTGCGCCACGCATTATAGGCTCTTTAAAAAGGAAACCATGATGCCCAAGCTAAAAAGCACCCCACCTAGTGCCACGCATTATAGGCTTTTTAAAAAGGCGAGGAGAAGTTGCTTTTGCTTGGGGGAAAGGGCGGCAATGGCCGAAGACAGTTCGTCCTTTTGTTCACTTGGCGCAAAAAATTCGGACAAGGTTACCCCTAAGGCATCGCATATTAGTTCTAAATGCCCCACAGTTACGCCTGTTTGCCCAAGTTCCACACGCCTTAGGTGAGTTTGAGATACTCCCGCCCACTCGGCAAGTTTGTTTTGTGTATATCCGCACTTTTCTCGCAGTTCTTTTATTCGTTTTCCTATATCCATAATGTGTAAAGTTCCTTATTGTCAAATTTTGCCAAATTTTAGTCTTATAAGTGTAGTATAGATAAAAATATTTTAAAAAATTAGTCTTAAAGTGTTGCATTATTAGTCTTTTTGTGCTATTTTAATAAAAAGTATAGGACTAACTTTGTACTTTTATGCAAAATATAGTACACTATACATAACAAATTTTGTTTTAAGGGGGAAATATGAAAAACAAATTTAAAGCTTTTGCACTTGCACTAGTTGGGCTTTTTGCTGTTGTCAGCTCTGCCACACTGCTTGTTGCGTGCGGAAAAAATAAAAACTCGCATCAACATTTGTACACATTTTCGGCAACTGCTGTTAACGGCAAGTACTATTATGTGTGTGACGATGACGCAACTCATACTGTAGAAGCTGGTAGCCAAAAATATCCGCTACTTGTAGCTGGCGAGGAATCTACCACTGCCATAACTTTACAGCAGGCGTTAGCCTATGGCGGACATGCTAAGCTAACCCAAGACGTAACAATAAGCGATGTAGACACACTTAATACCGCCTTTACTGCCGAAACTAGCATTATAGACCTAGCCAATAATGAGCTAGTAGTTAACAAACAAACAGACGAAGAGTCATGGGTAATAGGCAAAGAAGTAACTGTAGACCAAGAAACTACCTATACCATCCAAGACATTACATTTAAAAACGGAAGTCTAACTTTTAACACAACCACAAGCACTAAAACAAGTATATGGGTTTTAAAAGGTTCCTCGGTTACTTTAGACGGCGTAAATTTTTCTAGCACAGGCACAGCGCTTTACCCTAATGGTAATGCGGCAAAAGTAAACGTACTAAATTCTACACTAAATGTAAATGGCGCATATGGAGTTGCTACCAATGCCGGAAGTGATGACAACTATGGAGTTATAATTACTGTAAGAAATTCTACAATCAATATGACTGCAGAAGACAAAGACTCTACAGCGCTACTTATTAATGTAGCCGGCACACTAGATGTAGAAAACACTACAATCAACGCACAAAGGCAAGGTGTTATTGTAAGGGCTGGCACCGCAACCATTTTAAACAGCACAATTGTATCTCAGGCTATAAATAATAATGCTTTTATATCACGCAACGACAACCCTGATGATTGGGGTAGTGGCAACGAGGTTGCTATGGCAGCAATAGTTGTTGGAAGCAGCGGCTCTAAATATATAAACGCATACAAAGCAGATGCTGTACTCACAATTAGTGGCTCAACAATAAATGTTACTACCGAAGTCGAAAGCCTAATTGAAAACAACGATTTAGTAGCAATTTATCTTATAAAGGACGATGATAGAAGTTACAAAACCGAAATTACAATGACTGAAACCGAGATTGCGCAAGATAGATGTATTGAAATCTACAAAAATTCAGTTACAATTAATTATGGCAATACAACCACCGCAGAAGAGTAATTGGTTTAATTATTAGCAAAATTATAAAAAATGCTCCAAAACATGGGGCGTTTTTGCTGCCATAAAACTGCAGTTTTTTTGTTTTGACATAATTTATTGCTCCAAAACATGGGGCGTTTTTGCTGCCATAAAACAATCACAAACCTGCCTAAAAAAATAATATTTTGTCAGTAGCCTTTGTTTTATTTGACAAACTTGCTGTAAAATTTTAAAATGTATACATAATAATTATAATCTAGGAGCAGTAGTGAGTAAGAAGTTTAAGAACTTTATATTTATCTTTATAGGGGTAGTTGCCTTTATAGGCATTTGTGTTGGCGGCTATTTTCTTATATCTAACCTTTCTACTACCACAATTTACGATTTTAGGATTGTCAATGCCGAAACGGGCAAAGCAATGAACGACACCGAGGTTTACCTAGTTTCTGGCAAGCAAAATTATTTTGAAATTTATGTAAATATAGATGCATCTTCGGAAAACGCTGGCTATACAATTACCTCTTCTAACCCAAGTGTGGCTAGCCTTAAAAGTAACAACAACGGCGGCTACATAGTAGAGTACCACCAAACGGGAACGGCGGTTATTACAGCGCAAAGTACAAACACATCTGATGTGTACGATAGTTTTACCCTGTCGGTTAACCAAACCTTGGTAGCAGATTTTGAGATAGAAGATGCCGAAGACAACATTATCACCTTGTACGCCGACGGCAACGCACAAAGCTACAACTACATAGCCACTGGTGTGCTTGCAGATATAGAATGCAATAAAATGCTGCTAAAAGCTGTGGAAAACTATGATACCTCTGTAATTAAAGATATATATGTTAATTCGGACGACAATAAAATAGTAATTTCTACAAATTTGGTTGATACAAATAGTCAGCAAACTTTTTATATTCAAGCTTATTATTTAGACGATGACGGGCAAGAATGGGTTGTAAAAAACTACAGCTTTATTGCAAATGTAGTAGGATACCATATAAGCGAAACACAATTAGTAGTAAGTCAAGATAACAATTTTTCAGAAGATGAATATATATTTTTGTCTAGTCAAAATTCTGCCTATCAGCAAAATAATGGTGAAACTGTAGTTCCAGAAATTTATCTCACCGACAATATAAATGTTATTTACTTTAAATTAAGGGCTGTTTACACAAACAACACTTTTGTAGATCTTCCAGTAAATTTCGTTACTATACTTAATAATAGTGGCGTACAATTATTAAAAGATTCTGGGGTATATTTTATGGCCATTGTAGACAAAACCACATCTAATGTTAGTTTTACAACCTCAGTTTATGATCAATACGCCATTCAAAATATAATCAACACCTTTAATTTTACCTATTTAGCGCCGTCATCTGACGCATATAATTATTTTTATTCTAATAAGTTGTATAGCAGTGAATTGTATAGTAGCAGTGACAAAGAATATACAATTTATAAGTTCATTTATTGGGACACTCGCTTTAAAAGGCTAGATGCAATTACAGACGAGGAGGGCAACATTGTGGGCTTTGAAAATTAGCCTAATGTGCCAACACAAACATGAACGACGAATTATTTTTAAAATTAGAGTACGGAAAGTTTTACAAAGTAGATTTACACGGAAAGTCGCTTGCCGAGGCTCAAAGCGAGCTAATTTATTTGCTGGGTAGTTTAGATATTTCGTACAAAAGCATTCTTGTGGTGCATGGGTTTCATTTAGGCACCGCCATACGCGACTTTGTTAGAAACAAATTTAGCAGCAATGATATTGTAGAAAAGGTTAATGTCGACGCCGGTCAAACATTACTTAGGTTAAGAAGATGAGTGAGAAACTTAAAGTTGCAACAAATTCGGCAAGCCTAGAGTCCGAACTTAAAAAAAACAAATGGGTTTACACTCTTTTGTATTCTTTGGCGGTTGCAATTATAGCTGCAATGTTGGTTTTTAGTTATGTTTCTGTATTTACAAGCAATTTTTACCCTAAATCGGCAAGTGGCTACTACATGGTTGGGGTTAACAATGCATCAAACTACTATGGCGCAGATAACGGAGATTTACTATATATAGAAAGTTATTTGTCTTCTAGCCAAATTAGCACTACAGATATTATCTTTTTTTCGGCACCAGAAAAAGAGGGCACAGCTAAGGTAGAAACTGTAAGCATTTCTGGCGGCTATGTTGGCGTTATAAACGCAGACGGCCAAAGTGAAAATATTAGCCTTAGCTACATAATTGGAAAATTGGCAAAAAAATCGGCGGGCTGGGGCTATGTAGTGTGGTTTTTTCAAAGCTATACGGGCGTAATTTGCTTAAATATCTTGCTTATTTTACTAGTTTTGGCAAGAATAATTTTGGGATATTTTATAGAGCCAAGCCCTAAGGGTAGGCGGCTGCTTTCTGCCTTAAATAAAGATAAAAAGGAGCGAAGAAGACAAAGCAAAATAGGCAAGATATTCAATCGTCGTCAGCTTCCGGGCGGACTAGATTTAGTTTTAGACGGCAATTTTATAGGCAATAAAAATAGGATAGTATATTTTGCGCAAAACAATGACCCCGCAAGTGCATATAAGTATATTTTAGGCCTTATACACAAAAAATATGTTGTAGCGCCTAGGCTTAAAGTTTCAGACAGGCGCGTAGTAACCAACTGTATAGAACTTATGTGTATGGCAAAAAATTTGGACGCCAACGACGAATACAAACTAAGCGACCTTATTTTGCATGCGCCGCTAAAGGATTTTGATAGCCACAATTTTTGTTTATCTTGCCAAGAATACATAGAAAATTGCAATAGTTATCAAGGGCTGCTTACATTAGAATATTTAATTTATCTTTTAATTAAACATAATCGGGACGCGTGCGGTAAAAGTTTTATAAAGGTTATAGATAGTTTAAAGGCAAAATTTGAGCAAAATTTTTCTAGCCCTCAACAGAATAATGCGGCAATTTTGGCATCGGCAATAAAAAATTATTATAAATTTTAAAAAATATCTAGTATTTTTAAAAAAAGTATGTTACAATGTATTCAATCTATAACAAAAGGGGTGCAAAAATATGACAGATAACTTAAAGTTTTTAATAATTAGCCTTGTTACAAGCGTAATTTACTGCGCTTTGGGGCTAGCGTTCATGCTTATCAGAAAGCTAGATACTGTTTCAGTTATACTATTTGCTCTTATAGTGCTTGTGGCTGCCGTATCTTCTATGCTTTGCTGGCTGCTTATGCGCAAACAAAACAAACAAAATAAATAGTTAACAGCAATGGCAAATTCTCCACCAGCATCAACTGGTGGATTTTTGTTTTTTAGTTGACAAATTTTGGTTTACTAATTATTATAAAATCGTAAAAATTTTTAAACTTTTTGGCAGTAAAATATATACAAAACTATATTTTTATGCTATACTCTATTTAATAATTTTATAGGAGAATTAATTTGGACAAAATTGCTATAATTACTTTAGAAAGTTGTTGTGCTAGGCTGGTTGTTGCCGCCGGCATTTTACCCGAAACCCTTACCATTTTAGATAGCGAGGTAGAGGAGATTTCTTTAAAGCTAGATGGCGAGGACCATTTTTTAAAAAAGCCTCAGATAGACCAAACTATCACAGTGCTTAAAAACTTTAGAAAACTTTGCGAAATGTATGGCGTGCGCAAAACTGTGGCTGTTGCAAACTTTGCGCAAGATATTAGGCCAAAAAATATTTACAGTTTTTTTGACGAAATATTTGCTACTTGCGGCTTTAGATTTGTTGTAATGCCCGCAAACGACCAAAACTACGCTCTTTACACTGGCATTATTAACACTTACGATATGCCAAAAGGTGTGGTTTGCGCAATATCTGCAGACAGCGTTCAGCTTGTAGAATACAATAGGCGCAATGTGCTTAGCAGCAATTTGCTTGGCTTTGGGCCAGCCAGTTTGCTTGCCATGTATCCTATTTCGGAGCTTGGAACAGCCGCCGCTTTTGCCAAAATGGAAAAGTATATAGAAACCCAGCTTTCGGACGCCTCTTGGCTGCCAGATAGCGACGCTGAGTTTAGTTTTATTGGCAGCGGCAGATATTACACCGACCTAGCCAAAATGGTTAGAAAACTAAAAAAGTATCCGCTAGACAAAGATGATTGCATGGTTATAGAATTTGCGGACGCTGTAAAAATTTACGAGCAACTAAAAAGCATGGATTTATCTAGCAGTAAGCGTCTAAAGGGCATAGAGGAGCCGCGTGCCGACATTTTTGTTGCCGCGCTTGCCATAATTGTTGGCGTATTTAAAGCGGCAAAAAGAGAAAAACTTGTTGTTGCTAGCCGCGGGCTAACCGAGGGATTGCTGCTTGCCGAGCTTGTTTCATCCACCCAAGAAAAGCCAATTTCGGATGTTTTAGGCTTTGGTCTAGAGAGCAATTTGGTAGACCTGCCCGAAGACGAGCGCAAGCACTGTGAGCAAGTTTTCAACTTATCTATGCTGCTATTTAAACAACTAAGAGTGCTGCACAAACTGCCACGCGGGTATGTAAAAGTGCTTCGGATTGCCTCTGTTCTGCACGATTCTGGCAAAAAAATCAACTATATTCAGCACGCAAAGTATAGTTATGATGTAATTTTAGGCTCCGAAATTTATGGCGCTGGTCATCGAGAAACAATCATGGCGGCATTTGTGTCAAGTTTGCACATGGGCGGCGAAATTTCTTTGCAAGAGTGGGTAAAATATAAAGATCTTTTAACCGAAGAAGACTTAGATGCTGTTAAAAAACTTGGCGTTATTTTGCGTCTAGCCGAGTGCCTAGACAGAACCAAAACGGCCGCAGTGGTAGACATTAATTGCGATATTTTGGGAGATAGCGTTATAATGAAGACGGTAGCCACCGCCGATGCCGAGTACCAAATTTCCAAAGCCCTAGAATGCGGCAAGGAGTTTGAGAGGTGTTTCAAAAAGAAACTTGAAATCCTGTAATTTTGTAATCTTTTCGCTTATAGTGTGGTGTCGCGCTATATTGCTGCTTGGTCATTTAGACTAACTAAACTCCCACGCAGACAATATGTACGCGCTCCTAACTCTAAGCAAAAATCTTGCAAAATTACCGAGAATAAAATACATTTTACATTTGCTTTGCATTAAGTTTGCTTATAGTGTGGTGTCGCGCTATATTGCTGCTTGGTCAGTTTTTGCCGAATATTTGGCGCATTTTGCGTTTGCAAGAACATTTGCACAAGCTCATTTACCTTTAAGTAAACTCACTTGCGACAAATAACCTTGCTCGCTTATCTACGCTCAAATCTCCGGCAAAAACCGCATAAATAGCTAGACAAAAATCTTGCAAAATTACCGAGAATAAAATACATTTTGCGTTTGCTTTGCATTAAGTTTGCTTATAGTGTGGTGTCGCGCTATATTGCTGCTTGGTCAGTTTTTGCCGAATATTTGGCGCATTTTGCGTTTGCAAGAACATTTGCACAAGCTCATTTACCTTTAAGTAAACTCACTTGCGACAAATAACCTTGCTCGCTTATCTACGCTCAAATCTCCGGCAAAAACCGCATAAATAGCTAGACAAAAATCTTGCAAAATTACCGAGAATAAAATACATTTTGCGTTTGCTTTGCATTAAGTTTGTTTATAGTGGTGTTACTATAGCCTTTAGATGTCAATAATCTATGTCTATTTTTAAAAATACAACAAAAGCAAAGATAATAAATTTAAAAAGCAAAAAGTGGGATAAGTAAAATCCCACTTTTTGCTTTTTAAATAAAACGGTTTTTCCTAGTTTGCCATTAGCAGTTTTTTAAGAAGGACGGGGTCGTCTAGAAGTTTGCCGGCGCCCCAGATGTCAGTTTTGGAAATTTCGGCTACATGAATTTGCATTTTAAGTTTATCTTTTAGGTAGCGGTCTACGCCGGGATAGGTTGTTTGGCTACCGCAAAAATATCCTCCCTCTTTGTATATATCACTTATAATATCTGGCGTGCAGCTGTTTACCACGCTTTGTATTGCCTCGCAGATTTTGCCGAAATAGTTGTCCATAATAGGGTAAATTTCGGACGAATTTATGGCAATGGTTCGCCTTGCACCCGTGTCGGCAGACACGCCCTCTACATTGGTGGTAGCGGAGTAGGTAGAAAACAAACTTGCAATATCTTGCTTAATTTTTTCGGCGGTAATAGGGCCAATTTTTAGGTTGTATTTGTCCAAAATATACTTTTCTATTGCCGTGTTAATTTTTGTGCCGCCAATGCTAACAGTTATTCCGCTAAGTATGGTGTTGCTGGCAATGACGGCGATATTTGTGCAGCCGCCCCCCATGTTTACAACAAGTTTGCCGTAATTGTTTTCTATGTCTATCCCCATGCCAATGCCAGTGCAGACAATTGCGGGCAAAAACATAACATCTGCTATCCCCGCCATATAGCAAACTTTTTGATAGGTCTTTTGTTGCTCGGGTGTCACCCCTAGTGGCGTGCAAATTAGCGCTCTAATACTTGGCTTAAACAACCTTTCTGGGCACACCTTGCGCACAAATCCGCGCAGCATTAATGATGCTAGTTCGGAGTTATTAATAAAGCCTTCCACAATGGGTGAAACCACAGCTGTGTCACTATCTAAGCGGCCTTGCAGGTGTTGCGCCTCGTACCCTATTGCCAAAACTTCTCTATTTTTTCCGCTGCCAGAAGCCGCAATTAGGCTTGGCTCACGCAAAACTAGGCCGTCACCTTGGCGGTAAATAGTGGTTACGCTAGACCCCATTTTTATTGCTAGCAAGATGGTTGACATTTTTGTTTTTCCTCCCTAAAAATTAGTTGGATTAAAATAATTATACACTTTTTTTTGTTTTGTACAAATAATTTTGCACTTTTTATTGCAAATTTTTAAATTTTTCTTAATTAAAGGGCAAATAATTTCAAATTTTGGTACTTAAACGTTAAAATTTGCATAAAAACACTCAATTTTGCAAATTCCAAGAGTATGGGATTAATGTTAATTAGAAGCGTTGTAATATATATTATAACCTTTGCCGTCATTAGGCTAATGGGCAAGCGTCAAGTTGGCGAAATGCAGCCCTTTGAGTTTGTAATAACCCTTATTATTGCCGACCTTGCCTGCGTGCCAATGGCAGAACTTGCTGTTCCGCTAGTGCATGGCATTGTTCCGATTTTGGCGCTATTTTTGATGCATTTTTTTATATGTTTTTTAAGCCGAAAATCCATGTGGTTTAGATACACCATAACGGGCAGACCGGCAATAGTAATTAGTCCAAGAGGCATAGATTATAAAGAGCTTCGCAAACTTAACATGACAATAGACGACCTTATGGAAGCCATAAGGGGTTGCGACTACTTTTGCATAGAAGAAATTGCCTATGCAATTATAGAAACCAACGGCAAACTTTGCGTTATACCCAAGGCCAATGCGCAGCCGCTTACCCAAGGCGATGTTGGGCTAAAGAGCGAGCCAAGCACATTGCCAATGAACATTATTATGGACGGCAAAAAAATGAACGAAAATATTCAGCTTGCCGAGCTAGATGATAAGTTTTTGCAAAAATATTATAAAAAAGTTGGGGTGGCAAGCCATAAGCAAATTTTGCTATTTACCATAGACAACAACGGCAAAGTTTTTATTCAGCCAAAAAACAAAAACAAATATTACGTATTTGAAGAAAGCGGCTACAAGGGCGGCAAAAACTGGTAGGCGGGGGAGAAAGCATGATTAAAAAGTGGATAATAATTATAACAATAATTGCCGGGCTAATAGTTGGCTGCTATTTTGAAAACAGATATATAAACCATACTTTTGAAAATATGGTGGCTAGTTTGCAAACATATAAAGAGATGCTAGAGGCAACCGAAGAAGAAATAAACCTGCCGCAAAATTTAAATTATTTAGAGGCCTTGCACAGCAAATTTCACGAAGACGAAAAGGTGCTAAAAACCTTAATTTGGCACACTGGATTAAAAGATGTGGAAATTAGTTTAAGCCGCATAATTACCTATACAGAGGAAAGCGACTTTACTGAGGCCATGGCAGAAACAAACGGCCTAATAGACTACTGTAAGCACTATAGCCTAGATTTTAAAATATCACTAGAAAATATTTTTTAAAGTTAAAAACTGCAAAATTTATCTCTTTTGGTGTAAAAAGGGGGTAAAAACTGCAAAATTTGGTCTATAAAAAAATAATTTTGCAAAATTAAGGGCGTAAAATATTTTACTTGCCCCTGTTTTTTTGCTATTATATTGTAAAAATTACGGCAGATGCCAAATGGGAGAAACTATGAATTTTATAGACAAAGTGCATGATACAATTTGCGGTCTTAGCAAAAATATATTTACTGAGGAACAGGTGGCAAGCGCTCTAGGAATATCTAACGGTTTTGATTTGCGAGCCTTACAGCAAGCCCTGCAAAGCCTAACAAAAAGTGGCAAAATTGCCAAGACGGCGCGCGGTAAATACACACTTGGCGGCGGCAAAAAAAGTGTTGTTGCCACCATTTTTACAACCAAGTCTGGCTATGCTTTTGCAAAACGAGAAAATGCCGAGGCTGGCGAAAAAGATATTTTTATCTCACAGCGAGATTTGTCTGATGCTGCCCATGGCGACAAGGTGCTTTTAGAAATTTTACCGGCAGCAAAAGGTAAATCTGCCGGAGAGCGAACTTGCGGCAAAGTTGTTCAGATTATTGAGCGCGGATACAAACAGATTGTCGGGCTGCTTACCATCTCTGGTGGGGCGGCAATAGTGGAGCCAGAAGACAAGCACTTTACAAGCAGCATCTTTATACCTACCGAGTGCCTAAATGGCGCCACTGAAAATACCAAGGTTGTGGTGGAAATTACCGCATATCCTGCAAGGTCTAAAATGGCGCAAGGCAAAATTATAGAAGTTTTGGGCGATGCCGCTAGCGTCAAGGTGTCCACTCTTTCTATCATACGCAGTTTTGGGCTTAAACAAGAGTTTGACGCTGGCGTAGAAGATGAGGCGGCGGCCGTTGCCGTGCCAATCTCCGAGGCTGATATGGTAAACCGCAAGGACTACCGCAACCAGCTTGTTATTACAATAGACGGCGAGGACGCTCGAGATTTTGACGACGCTTTTAGCGTTAGCAAAAAGGACGACAAGTACTATCTTAGCGTGCACATTGCCGATGTTTCACACTATGTAAAAGAGGGCAGCAAAATTGACGCCGAGGCCTTTAAGCGTGGCACGAGCGTCTACTTTCCCGATTACGTTCTGCCAATGCTGCCAGTTAGTTTGTCTAACGGCATGTGCAGCCTAAACCCCAACGAAGATAGGCTGACGCTTAGTGTAGAAATTGTGCTAGACAACAAGGGCGAAGTTCTTAGCAGTAATATTTACAAGGGTGTAATACATTCGACATACCGCATGACATACACAAAAGTTACTGGCATTTTAAATAAAGACAAGGACTTGACGCAAGAGTACTCTAAAATAGTGCCAATGCTTGCCACTGGCAAGGAGCTCGCCGAGCTTTTAATTGCCCGCCGGAACAGAGCGGGGCAGCTAGATTTTGACCTACCCGAGCCTCAAATAATTGTTGACGAAAATTACAACACCGTGGACATTGTCCGCAAGCCGCGCGAGCTTGCAGATAGGCTAATTGAGCAGTTTATGGTTATAACTAACGAAGTTGTGGCAAAGCAGTTTAGCCAGCTTAAATTGCCGTTTATCTATCGTGTACACGAAGACCCAACCCCAGAAAGAGTAAACAATTTTGCAAGTTTTGTATCTGGCTTTGGGCTTAAACTTAATAGGTCGGCGCGCCCTACCGACTTTCAAAAACTGCTGATAGATAGTAAAAAAGAGCCTTATGGTAGCACCCTTGCCAAGGTTATGCTTCGCAGTATGCAAAAAGCGCGTTACAGCCCAGAAAATTTGGGGCATTTTGGTTTGGCACTCAAAAATTATTGCCATTTTACAAGCCCAATTAGGCGCTATCCAGACTTAACCATTCACCGCATAATTAGTTACTATTTAGAGAATAAACTTACGCCAAAAAAAGTGCAGTATCTGCTAGAATTTGTTAAGGATGCAAGCGAACAATCTAGTTTAACCGAACGCAACGCCGAGCAAGCCGAGCGCGCAGTTGACGACCAAAAGAAAGCCGAATTTATGGTGGACAAAGTGGGTCAAGTTTTTGATGCCACAGTTAGCGGTGCTAGCGAAAGTGGCGTTTATGTTGAGTTAGCAAATACGGTGGAGGGGCTTATTAATACCGAAAAATTGCCACAAGACCGCTACATTTATGACGAAGCAAAAGTTGCGCTTATTGGCAAAAATAATAGCTACCGCATTGGCGACTCGCTGCGTGTTAGGCTAGATGATGTAGACTTGTCTACGCGCCACATAGATTTTAGTCTAGAAAGTGGCGGCCGAGAGCCTGTAAGCGGCAAGCATCAAAAGGCAATAAATAGCGAGATTGCAAAAACTAGTACCAAAAACCGCAAAAATTATGTTACTAAGTTTGAAAATGGCGGCAAAACCCGCAAAAGTAGCACCGAAACAAATATAAATGGTGGCAAAAACCGCAAAAATTACAAAAATGTAAACGAAAATGATACCGAAAACCGCCAAAATTACTCCAAAATAGCTGTCAATAATAATCAGTTTGTTGGTGGAAAGTATAAAGGCAAGGCTCATACAAGCCGCCGAAACTCTACAAAATCCCGCCCCGGTCGCGGCCGTGGCAGAAAATAATTAGCTAAAAAATGGCTTTACGCAGAAATAAACCAAATTGGTAAAGTGCAATAAATTATTTTATCTAAATTAACCTAACACTTAAAATTTTGCAGTAAAGGGTTGAAATTGGGGTAAAGGTGTGGTATAATTGCCAAGTAACGGGGGCAAAATGGCTATAGAAAACCGCAATGCCTATCACAATTACTTTATTTTGGATACCATTCAAGCGGGGTTAGAACTGCAAGGCTCCGAAGTGAAAAGTGTTAGGGCTGGCAAAATGAATATCACCGATAGCTTTGTCAAACTGGATAAGGGCGAGATTTTTTTGGTAAACGCAAATATATCTCAGTACGACAAAACAAGCGCTTTTGCACCCGACCCAAGGCGTACTCGCAAACTGCTGATGCACAAAAGTCAAATTTCTAAACTAGAGCATCAAACCAAAACCAAGGGCTATGCTTTAATTCCGCTAAAAGTATATTTTGTGCATGGGCTAGCCAAAGTTGATGTTGGCGTTGCCAAAGGCAAAAAACTTTACGACAAAAAAGAAAGCCTAAAAATTAAAGATAGTTTGCGTCAGGCTGATAGGGACATTAAGGCAGCAAAACTGCGCTAACCAATCGCTATATCGGCGGCGGCAGAAAATATTGCCAAAAAAATCATGGGGACGAAAGGTTTCGACACTTGTCTGCGTGGTTGTCATAAGCGTACTTGTAGTTGCCCACTACAATAAAAATGAGCAAAAAAATAAACGCTAACAATAATGTTAAATTAGCTGCCTAACTTGGCGCTACGGTTTATTTAGTCTTTGCCGCTAAGGCTAAATAAATTGTCAAAAATTTGCGGCTGAGCAATGTTTGTTAATGTGTGCAGACATTGCAAACACTTTCACACATTTGAGCCTAGCTATTCTTGGTTGGCTAAGAAGGCTTGGCAAAAATTTTTAGCCAACTGTGGTACGAAGAAGGGCAATCATAAGGGCATGTGGACCCGGTTTCGATACCGGCGTCTCCACCAAATTTGCTGCAAACGCAACAAAAGGCCTAGCGTAAAATAATGCTGGGCTTTTTTAGTGCGGTTTACTGCAAATTTTAATAAAATGCAGTTAAAATTGAGTATTTGTAGCCTATATACAAAAAATAATAGTA
This sequence comes from uncultured Lachnospiraceae bacterium, assembly GCA_964437615.1. Classification (GTDB taxonomy): domain Bacteria; phylum Bacillota; class Clostridia; order Christensenellales; family UBA1242; genus RGIG4790. Next base: position 23,805 of record CAYTHL010000004.1, read on the forward strand.
AAAAACTGGCATGCAAGGAAAAATAATGAAAAAAATAACATTTTTTCTAAATTTTTCATATTTTTACTATTGACAACGGCGATATTGTGTGCTAAAATACAATTAAATTTAAGCAAAAACACTTAGATTTTGCAAAAAATATGGTGTAAATGCAGTTGTTTTTAGCAAAAATTAATAAAAAAGCGCATTTATATACCACTATATAAAGTAAAAGGAGATTATTATGAGCACTTTTCAAATTATTATGATAATATTTATGGCAATTTTTGCCGCAGTACTTATCGGTTTTGCTATTGCATTTATTGTAGAAGCTGTTAAGTCTAGCGAGTCAAAGGCGGCAACCAAGGCTAGCAATGACAAGCCAGAGCAAATCACCCACGAATATGACATTAGGGAAATGCTTGCCCAGCTAGAAGAAGAAGCTGCAAACGCAAAAAATGTTCAAGAAGAGCCAGAAGTAAAAGAAGTTGCGGGGCCAGAGCCAGAGGTTGTAGAAGAGGTGCCCGAAGAAGTTGTTAAAGAGGAGCAACCAGCCGAAGAACCAGTCGTAGAGGCTAAAGCCGAACCTGTTGAAGAGGTTGTTGACGAGCCTGCTATTCAAGAAGAAACTACAGAAGAAGTTGCTAAAGAAGAGCCCGAAGACGAACCTAAAAAGAACAAAACTGTGGTTATTAAAGAGGTTACCACCGAAACTATAGGCACCGATTTTGACTACAATGTTAGGCTTGCCAAAATTGTTGAGAGCAAAAACAAGTTAGAAAGTGACATCCAAAAAACTAAGCGCGCTATATTAAAGTACGAGCGCACCGAGCGTAGAAGAGCAAGAAATCAAAAGATGCTAGATCGCCGCGCAGTAGAGCTAACCAACCTTAACTTGTTAATGTACTCTGTAACCGACATCAAAAATGTAGATGCCGACAAAAAGACCAAGCAAGAAGAGCTTACAAAGCACATTGCCGAGCTAAAAGCTAGCATTCAAGATGCCGAAGAATTTTTGGCAAAAAACAAAGAAAAGTACGAGCATGACAAAAAGATGTATGCCTTCTACACTAAGGAAGAAACTCGCTACAATGATGAAATTAAAGAACTAGAAATATTAATTAAAAATACAAACAGCGTAACTGGTAGCACAACTACCACAACTACTACAACCACCGAAGAATAGTTAAAATTTAATAACTTACAATGTCCCAAGTTTAGTTTTGGGGCATTTTTTTAGGATGATATAACAATAAAACCAATACTAGGTTGCACTTAGGATAATTGGAAAATGTTTTTTATAAACGATAAAACTTAGTGAGATTATTACTATGTAACGGCAGCGATAAGATGGTCTTCTCCCTGTGTCATCCAAAGCGTGGTACAAGCAATGGGGTATGATAATTTTCTTTGAGTTTAATCACAAGTTTAATTATTATTTTGCAAATTTTTGTGGGTTATAATCATTTGCTGCCAAAAAGATTAAAAATTTTGTCAAAAATTGCGGCAACTTGTCAGCATTAATTGCGGTTTTTATAAGTTTATGTTAATATTAAACTTATAATGTATAATAAGGCAAAAGGTTAATGCGCGAAGTTACAATCACTCTTAGCAAAAGAGAACTTAAAGTTAAGTTTGCAATTATGCTAATTATGGCAGTTATCCTTGGTGTAAGTTGCCTATTTTCTAGCGCGATTGAAAAATTTTTAAACATTGGCATCAGCGGCAACTCAGGAAAATACATAGATGCCACCGTGCTATCTAGCTACGATATGAGGCTTCATTATCTAGATGTTGGCCAAGCTGATTGCACCTTTATAGAGTTGCCAAGTGGCGAAAGTTTGCTTATAGATGCTGGCACTACGGCTACAGGCAGTAGTGTTGTAGAATACATTCGCGCTTTGGGCTATTCCACAATAGATTATTTTGTGTTAACTCATTGTGATGCCGACCACGTTGGCGGCGCAGTGGATATTCTTAATGCCTTTGAAGTGATTAATATCTTTAGGCCGTTGCAATTTGCTGGCACTTATTCTACAAAGGAAGACGGAAGCTCAACGACGGCAATTAGCTATTTTGTCTGCTATGGCGAAGGCTCTGGCTATTACGAAGATCTGGCGGACATTTTTTACTATCTGCGGGACGCCGACAAGGCAAACAAACTTGCTCGGGTAACCACCGACGTATATGCTAAGACAATAACGGCAATTTACGCCGAAACCTATACGGCAGCAGATGGCATCGTGTGTCAAAGTAACGTTAGTGTAAATTTTGACGGACTAACTTTTGGCGACGCAATATCGGGCTACAGTGTCGAGTTTTTTGCACCGCTAATTACTGAAGATAATTTTGAGATATCTACATTAGCAAATATGCTTGGCGTAGACTGCCGCACAACTGGCTACATAACCCAAGGTTATGGCGCAACAACAAGCGATGGTAAAAATGCGATCAGTCCGCTTATTCTGCTAGAATACAAGTCTAACTCGTTTGTGTTTACTGGCGACATGACAAGTACTGCCGAGGCCGACGTGATTGCCAGCCTTACCGACGACGAAACTTTGCGGCTAAGCGATATTACCGTTTATCAAGCCGGGCATCACGGTGCTAAAACCAGCAACAGCATGGATTTTCTTACTTTGCTCAACCCCAAATTTGTGGTGGTGTCTAGCAACACGGCAGGCAATAACTATGGCCACCCTCACCAAGAATTTTTAGATAGGCTTGCGGAGTTAGAAAATTACAACTCCCAAGATTTCATTTTGCGTACCGACACTGTATCTAACATTATGTTTGGGGTTGCGGCGGACGGCTCGGTTGGCTACAACTGCAACATAGAAATTAGCAACAGCCTATTTGAAATAGCGTGGTGGCAAATTGCAATAGGCATATTTATTGTGTTTTCTATTATTCTTTGGTCTATAAAAATGCCGCCCCCTAAAAAATCCAAAAAGCAAAAGTAGCTGATAAACATATTTACGATAACATCTAAGCCTATATATCCAACAAACAAGGTCTGTTTGTGAGAGTTTTGCTATTGAGCGGCTAAAATAAAGAGTAAACATTACGTTTACCCTTTAATCTTTTATTTTGCTTCTCGGTTAATTTATCTTCTTTTTAGACGCAAGTCGTCGCCGTCTATTTTGTACATGGCACTATCAAACTTGTTTACTATTCGGCTAAAAATACGGTCGCCATAGCGCCGTAAAATGCCCTCGGGGCTTAAGTTGGTGGTAATTATTGTAATTTTGCGTTTTTCAAATCTGTCGTTAAGTAGCGCACACAAATAATTTAGCGTTACATTTTTAAAAATTGGCTCGGTACCAAGGTCGTCTATAACAAGCAGTTCTGGCTCTACAAAAATATCGTAAAAACTGTTTTTGTTTTCGTCAAAAGTGGTGTGATATTTCATAAAATTATTCACTAGCCCAGTGGCAGAAATGTAACTTACCAAATGCCCACGTTTAAGCATTTCGCTTGTAATGCACTCGGTAATAAAGGATTTTCCCACACCAGTTGGGCCGCACAGCAAAAATGTGTGGGTAGACACTTTTGGGTACATGTTAACCCATTTTGTAAAGGCCGCTTTAATCTTTTTTAGTTGCTCTAGTTGGGTGCTATTGGTTATTAATTTTTCATCAAATTGACTAAAATCTGCAAGATTACTTCTGGCTCCGCTGTTTTCTAGCAAAAGAGAGTACAACTCTTTTTTGTAGCAGTCGCAAAGTTTGCTGCCAATTCTGCCTTGATCCTGACAAATTTTGCACTTGTAATTAGGCTCTAAGTCGGCAGCCGTCATATTTAAAGTTTTTAGAATTTCTGCTTGTTTTTTTTGCAACTCGGCAAGTTTGGCGGCAAGCCCCTTGCTGCTTTTGCCCTCGGCTTGTGCCTTGCCAAGGTCAAACACAACTTGCTTAATTTCCTTTTCTACTTGGCAAAAATCGGCATTTTGGCGCGCCCTTTGCAGGTTGGCAAAGGCAAGCGATTGCGCACGGCTTCGTCTGCTAGTATATAGGCTGTTTAAAGCACTTATAATTTGTTTTTTGTTCATATTTCTCCTTAATTTTAAGCTATTTTAGTTGTGTTTGCGGTTTTTAACTTAGTTATAGGCTGTTTTATGTAAAAATGTGGCTAATTTCTGCAAAATCATATTAATATTTTTAAAAAATATGCTAATTTTGTGAATTTTTACTAAACTTCTATGTCATCTAAGCTGTCAAATAGTGCATTAAGCTCTTGCTGAGTAAATTCGTGTTTAATTAGGCCTTGGTTGTAGTCGTTGTTATTTGCAGACTGTGCAAAATTTTCTTTTACGTCTTCTAGGCTAGTTTTGCCGCTTTGGTGCAAGGTAGACAAAATTTTGTTCATGTATCTTAGAGGGCCTGCCGTTCCAGCGCTTTTTTCGGCGGCGGCAATAATTGCGTTCTTTTTAAAGCCCCAGTCCTCCGTCCAAGTTTTATAGTAGTTGCGGTCTTGACTAATTACGCTGCGGTCTAGCCCGCATGCTTCTAAAATTTCTTTAATCTCTTTATCTGTGGCGACAATTTGAGTGGTATATTGATTAATTGCCTCGGTGGAAATTAGCCCAAGTTTATAAAACTTGGCAATTGTGTCGTTTATACCTTCTAAACTTCTGCAGTTGTGAGTAAAGCAGTAGTGGCTAATCTGCTCCAAAGTGGCGGCGGTGTAGCCCTTGTTGTACCAGTCGGCAATATAGGTGTCCACCACATTCTCCAAATTTTGATAGTACAGCCCAAGGTTGCGGCTGACGGTTTTTGCCGTTTCAAACATTTCGTCCCGCAGGCTAGAAAACTCTTCTATCTCTTTTTTGCTAAATAATCTTTGCTCGTAATACTTGCTAAGCTGCTTGTCTAGCTTGCCAAAGCCGCCACTTTTTAGACTTTTTGCAACATGCAAAATTACATCGTGATTAAACCCGTACGTTGTCGTCCATTTTAGATAAGTGTTACGCTCGTCAATGTCGGCGGCACGCTTTAAACCAAGGGCTTTAAGAACTTCGCCAATTTGTTTACTAGATTTCTCTTGTTCAAGCAGCTTTTGCTCTACCGCTTGCGTAGACTTAATGTTGTCCGCGATAAAACTTTTTGCCACGGTTAAAATGTAGGCGCAACCAATGTTGTCGCCCTTGTTTATGGCGCAGTATTTTATTATCATAATAAGTGCGGCTGGCTCTATGTGGTAGGCCTCTATAAGGTTGTAGTATTCGTTGTACTCTATGGGTTTTATCATGCGGCCAGTAAGAATTGCTTGTACTTGATTATTAAAATCTGCGTACTTGCCCCTGGTTCGTATTTTGGCGGACCCCGACTTGTTTTTTAGCGGAAGATACTTAACTTCTAGCGGGCTGGTACTAATAATCTGCACAATGCCAAGCTCTTGCCAGTAGTTGTAGGCAGCGATCAAGTCTTCTTCGGTGCAGCCAAGTAGGGCGGCGGCGCTGTCGCTGGCGTTGTAATCTTGGTTGGCTGCGCTGCACAAACTAAGTCCATATAAATAGGCCTTTACATATTCGGCTGGGGCTTGCGGCATAAATTCGTTTATAAAAGTGTTGTCCACAAGTGTTGTACCGTCTTGCACTACTTGACTACTAAAAGAACAAAATGCCACAATCTTTTCCCCCTTTTGCAAAGCAACTTTTTAGATATTATATCACGCGGCAACGCCAAACGCAACACCTAAACCAAAATTGATTTAATTTTAGCAGAATTTTTTTGCTGGGCAAGTTAAACTACTTAAGTTAAATACTATCTAGTTTTCTTTTGCGTTTATTTTTGCGATTTGTGCGGTTATTAATTTAACAATACACCAAAATATGCAAAATTAACTATTTATTTGTGTAAAATGGGGTAATTTTTGTGTATTTTTACATTTTTCCTATTTATTTTTTGACGAATTTAGCTAAGAAATTCTCCCAAGTCTTTAAAGTTTGGTATTTGCTCGGTGGTAGCGCTAGTAATGTCTTGTACAAAGGTATTTGTAAGCCCAAGTGTTTTTGCATGGCTTACAACTGCCTTATATTCTAATTTTTTTAGCGGCCGATTAATTTCGGGATAGTTTTTTGCTTCGCCGTACGGCGTGTACTGGCTCATTAAACTAACAATAGTGTTTTTGCCAACATTGTTTGCTATCCAGTCTAGCACACTTAGACTATCCCTTGTGCAATTAGGCAAACAAAGGTGACGGATAATTACTCCTTGTAATAGTTTTTCGCCGTCATAAATGTTGGGCTTTAATTTTGATGCAAGTATTATGGCTTTGGTGGCGTAATTAAAATAGTTTGGCGCCTTGGAATATTTTGTGGCAAGATTATTGTCATAGTATTTTAAGTCAAATAAAAATATATCTACAAGTGGGGCGACTATAGCTATGGTTTGCTCGGATTCGTATCCGCCACAGTTGTAAATAACTGGGATTTTTGGCTTGTAAATTTTAAGTGCTTTTACAATTTGGCTGGCATAGTGGGTGGGGGTAACAAGGTCTATATTTGCAGCCCCGGCGCTTTCTAGCTTTTTAAAAAGTTCGGCAAGTTGTTTTGGTGACAGTTTTTTGCCGCAAATTTCTTTATGGCTTACACTGTAATTTTGGCAATAAACGCAGCGCAAATTGCAACCGCTAAAAAATATAGCGCCGCTTGCTGGGCTAGTATGGCTTGTAAGGCATGGCTCTTCGCCATAGTGAAGCATAGCTTTGGCAACCATTATCTGGCTGCCAGATTTGCAAAAACCAAAACTTTGGCTACGATCTATGTTACACTGCCGTGGGCATAAATTGCATTTACTCATAAAATAAATTATAATTTTTAGCTTGCGGGCTGTCAAGTTGTTGCAATATACTATTTTTTTTGATATAATTGTATAGGTAAATAATTTTAAATTACAAAATTATTAACAAATTACATCCAAAATTGTTAATAAATGCGGCAAAGGCGACTATGGAGCAAAAAATAAGCAAAAAAATTAAAATAAATCTGCAAAAAAATCAAATTTACACCCAAAAAGTGATAGATTTTGGCTCAAATGGCGAGGGCATTGTTAAAATTAACAACATTACCGTTTTTGTGCCATATGCAATAGTTGGCGAAGTGATAGAACTGGTTATAGTATTAGTTAAATCATCTTATGCAATAGGCAAGCTTTTAAAAGTAGTAGAGCCTAGCCAAAGCAGAATTACTGCACCTTGCCCATATTTTGGAAAGTGCGGAGGCTGCCAGTTGCAGCATATGGATTATGATAGTCAGCTAAAATTTAAGCAGAAACTTGTGCAAAATAGCCTAAAAAAGTATGCAGGCTACGCTGGCGATGTGCAGTCGGTTGTGGCAAGCCCAAACATATATAACTATCGCAACAAGTTTGCTATGCCAGTTGCAGAGGATAATGGCGATATTGTTGTTGGTATGTACCGCACAGCAAGCCACAAACTTGTGCCTATAACTGACTGCCTAATTTCGCAAAATTGTAAGATTATCTTGCAAGTATTTACTAAGTTTGCAAAAACTGCGGGGCTAAAAGCCTATAGCTCCAGTAATCCCGGCGGGGTAAGGCACCTTATGTGTCGAAGTAGTGGAGATAACGTGTTGCTAACTATTGTTAGTGGCGCAGAAATTAAAAACTTGCAGCCCCTTTTTGCTAGCCTTAACAAATATTTTATCAACTTGCAAATTACAAACAATATAAACACGGTAGACAACAACGTTATTCTTGGCGCCAAGGATATTGTAAAGTTTGGCACGGGACAATTGGCGGTTGACGAATATAACCTAAATTATTCGGTTAATTGCCACAGCTTTATGCAAGTTAATACGCCGGTTAAGCACTTAATTTATAATCGTGTTCTGCAAGAAATATCCTCAGCCGACATGGTGGTGGATGCATATAGCGGCGCGGGAGTGCTTTCTGGCATTATTGCCGCTAAATGTAGATATTGCTACGGCATAGAAATTGTAAAAGAGGCCTCGCGCGATGCCGAAACTCTTAAAAGCAACAATAAAATTGCCAACTTAACCAATATTTGCGGCGATTGCAGCCAAGAATTGCCAAAGATTTGCAAAAAATTAAAAGATTTTGTACTAGTTCTAGACCCACCACGCAAAGGCTGCGACCCAAAAGTTATTAGCACAATACTTAGTTGCTGCCCTAGCAAGATTATTTATATTAGTTGCAACCCGGCAACCCTTGCCAGAGATGTAGCATTGCTTGCCAGCAAATACAAAGTAAATTTTGTGCAGCCCTACGATATGTTCCCTCAAACTGCTAATGTAGAAACACTGGTTATTTTGACAAAAATAGATAATTATCACTAAAACTGTATATAAATTGCAGAAAATTAAAACATTATTACCTAAATATGTGTAAAATATTATAAAAAATATGCGAAATTTGCCGATAAATACTATAAAAATGATAAAATTTTTGAAATATTTAGCAAAATTTAGTTTTTTGCCTGTGGTAAATCGTCATCTTTTACTTTTAAATATAGCCCGCAGTAGCAAAGCCCATAAAAGTTTGGGTCTGCAATTTGGTTTCTAAATTCTTGGCACATACACTTGTTTTGCGGAAGTTTTGGCTTGCAGGGGCAGTAGCCCTCTTTGCGTTTTAGCCCTTCTTTTATTTCTTCCACACGCTTTGTATCTGGGTTTAGTATAACTTTCATTTTTACTCCTAAATGTATTTTAAACCAAAAAGTGTAATTTAATTTTATTGCTCAAATTACTTACTTTTAGGTTAGGTATATCAAAATATGGCCAATTTTGCAAATAAATTGAGCAAATATAGTTTTATTTTTATTTTTTTTATGTTAATATATTGCCATGAATAGCCAAAAAAATAGTGCAAAACAGAAAAAAATGCCGATAAAAAAGAGCAAAGCGACTAGCAGATATTTTGACTTTTACGACGACATAAAGTACGACGGGGGCAATATAGAATGGTAGGCAAACTTATTTCTATTGTAGGACAAACCAGCTCGGGCAAAAGCGTCCTTGCTATAGAACTTGCAAAAACTTTGGGCAACGCCGAAATTGTTTCTGCCGACAGCCGTCAAATTTACAAGGGCATGGATTACAGCACGGGCAAGGTAACCAAGGCCGAGATGCAAGGCGTGCCGCATCATCTAATAGATATTCTCAGCCCGGGGCAAGAGTACAATTTAGCCCAGTTTCAGGCCGACGCCTATGCCGCCATAGACAACATTTTATCCCGCGGCAAAGTGCCAATTTTGGTTGGCGGCACGGGGCTGTATGTGCGGGCTGTGGTGCAAGGCTACAACTTGCCAAAGGCTGGGGCAGACAACCAAGTTCGCAAAGAACTGATGCAACTAACTAAGGAGCAACTACTGCAAAAACTGCACGAACTTGGGGTTACAAATATCGACCCGCAAAAGAGCATACGCCACCTAATTAGAATGTGCGAGCGTGCACTATGTGGTGCGGCCGAAGAACAAAAAAGCAGCCCCAGATACAAGGTATTGCAACTGGGCATAAAGTGGCCAAGGGAGCAAATCTATGCGCGCATCGAGCAGCGTCTAGATGCAAGACTAGACAGCATTGTCGCCGAAATTAAGGGGTTAATAGATGCTGGCGTCAGCCAAGAGTTTATGGAGCGGCTGGGGCTAGAGGCAAAGTACGCAAGCTGGTATTTGCAAGGTAAATTTGAAAGTTTTAAACAGTTTAGGCAACTGCTGTTAACCGAAGAGCGGCATTACGCCAAGCGCCAAGACACATGGCTAAAAAAAGAGTCTAACACAATTTGGGTTAGTGGTGGGGACAATTTGCTAGCCCAGTGTATGCCACATGTAAAACAGTTTTTGGAGAACAACAATGAAAATTAATACAAGCCCAGTTAAGGGAACACAAGACTTTTTGCCCGCCGAAATGGAGATTAGGCAAGACACAATAAATAAAATTTTGGACACTTTTGAAGCCCATGGATTTTTGCATGTAAAAACACCAATTCTTGAAAATTTGCAAATTTTAACCACTGGCGACAGCGGCGAAAACCAAAAGCTAATGTTTAAAACTATCAAGCGCGGCGAAAAACTAAATTTATCTAAGCCTAACCTTACCGAGGCGGATATTGTCGAAGAGGGGCTGCGATACGACCTAACTGTGCCTCTTGCGCGCCTCTATGCTGGAAACCGCGAAAAACTTACCACACCGTTTAAGGCCATTCAGATTGACGATAGTTTTAGAGCCGAAAAACCGCAACGCGGCCGTTGGCGTCAGTTCACCCAGTGCGACATAGATATTTGGGGTGACGACACAATCTTTGCCGAAGTTGAAATTTTGCTTGCCGCCCTAGATGCGTATAGCAAAATAGGCATTACCGATATCACATTTAAAATAAACGACCGTAGGGCGCTAGCCGCCTTAATTAGCCATGTCGGTTTTGTTGATACCGATATAAATAATGTCTGCACAAGCCTAGACAAGCTAGACAAAATTGGGGCAGAAGCGGTTGCTGCCGAAATTGCCGCCAAGTATAAAGCCAAGTACGCAAATATATCTAAAATGTCTAGCAAAATTGTAGAAATTGTGCAAAGTTTGATTGGCAAAACGCCAAAAGACCTTGCAAAATATGGCGTAGACGGGCAGATTATTGCCGACCTTTGTGGGCTAATTGATACCCTAAAAAAGCTAACAAACGCCAATATTGTCTTTGATATAACCGTTGTTCGCGGGCAGGGGTACTACACGGGCATGGTGTTTGAGTGCTATACAAACAGCGGCAATTTTAGCCGCGCTATTGGTGGCGGCGGAAGATACAATAAAATGCTCGAAAAATTTTTGGGCGTAAATGTGCCGGCTGTGGGCTACAGTATTGGACTAGATACCGTTGTTATGCTGCTTAAAGAGAGCGGCAAACTGCCAAAAAGCAATAAGTACGCTCTAATTTATCCACATGGTGCAAAACTAGAAGATGTTTTTGCCACAAAACAAAAACTTGTGGCTAGCGGCAAGCAAATTTCTGTCTTTGCCGACCCCAAAAACTTCCGAAATTTTTGCGAAAAACTAAAATCCAACAACTTTTTAGGCATAATAAAACTCTCCGACCCTTCTAAAATAATTCAACTATAAGTAGATAATTTATGAAAGTTTACACTATTTACACAAATTATAGCATCAATTATTTGGTGCAAGTGGGCAAAAGGGTGCTGCTAATAGATTGCTCGTGCAAGCTTTCGGACATAAAAAAGCTTACCAATAGGGTAGACGGCATTATACTAACGCATGGGCATTTTGACCATTTTAGCACTTTGCAAGAGGTGCAAGAGTACTATTCTTGCCCCGTTTTTATGCACAAAAAGGCGGCGGCAAAACTAGCAAACGCAAAGCTTAATGCAAGCAGATTTTTTGGCCAAATTATAGAATGCAAGTTACCGCAAGAAAAAATTGTTTATCTTGCCCAAGGTCGCCAAAATATCTGCGGAGTGCCAGTCATTGTGTATTATGCGCCCGGCCATACCAATTGCAGCATTATTATAGAGATAGGTGGCGCCTATTTTGTGGGTGATTTTGTGTTTGCTAATACCTATGGCAGAACCGATTTGCCCACCGGTGACTTTGCCCAAATGCAGCAAAGCCTAGCCAAATACCGGCCAATGCTTGCTACCAAACAAGTGTTTAGTGGCCACTAAAAAGGGCAGCCAATTTTACCGCCCTTGTAATTTTATACTCCTAAATTGTTCCACAATTCGCTGAGGTTATTGTACTTTTGGCTTTTTGACGACTACGTTTTAATATACTATAATTTTGATGACGATAACCCAATCACTTATGACGAGGTAAAAAAAGATTACAAAAACAAAAAAGTTGGCAATAAACCAACTTTTGGTGCGGAGTGTTCAAGTTCCGCAAGTAGTGGCTCCTCCTGCCGGGCTCGAACCAGCGACATCTTGATTAACAGTCAAGCGCTCTACCGACTGAGCTAAGGAGGAATATTATCGGTGTTTGTTTTGGTTTATAGCAAAGTTTTTGCCGCCAAGGCTTGCCGCTATTTGCTATAACATGATGTATTATACACAATCAAAAGGTGTTTTGCAACCCTTTTTTGCAAACTTTTAAAAAAATATTTAATAATTTGTGCAAAATTAAGTATTCAGCCTCCGCAAATTAGACACTAGCCAAAAGCGGGGCGATATACAAAAAAAATAAATTTATTTGTTTATTTGGCAAACTACTGCAATACATTTAAAAACCAAACATCTCTCGCAAAAAGCGGGGCAGCGGGGCTTTTATAACAAAATTGTTTATTTAAAGTAAAGTTAAGTATTTTTTATTTTTATAAAAATTTAAGCTGCAATTTAAATTAAAGGGAGTCTAAGCAATTAATAAATCTTTCAAACTTATAAAAGAAATCATCAGCAACAGAGGGATCATCAGAAGCATTGCCAATTTCTTGCCTAGAAGAAATATTGTTTTCTACAATAAAACAATAAACTTCTTGCGCTAATAAATTTGCGCTTTCAAAATTGGTTGATTTTGTATAGTCTTCTAATAGCATATTTTGAGAGTTTAGCATGCTAGCGTAGCAAGAGTAATAATCGTCTATGCTGCAAAGCAAAACTATAGTTTGAGAAATATAACAATCGACGCCCGGCAAGCAATTTGTATCTAAGCTAATGTCTGCGTTGTCATAAGATTGACTTCCTATTGTGGTGTTATTTGTTTGCACATTACTGGCCGCCAAATATTTTAGTTTGTAATATCTTGGCACATAAATTATAACCGAAAGTGCAACAAAAGCTACAACAAAGATAATGGCAAGATAAACAATATCTTTCTTGCCAAGTGTAATTTTTATGGAGTCATCATTAGTTTTTGGCTGCATAAAAATTTTTACCTAAGAATTATTGTTGTGCTGGTAGGGCAAATTTCGTCACCCTCGGCTAGCACAATTTCTTGCCCATGCTTGTATTCTTTTACATATAGCCCAATGCGGATATTAAAGGTGTCTTCGTTGCCGTAGGCGCTTAAAACCGTCCATTTGCCGGGCTTAACCTCGCCTTTGCTGCTAACCTGAACCATTTTGCGTGGCTGCAAAATAATGTCATGCTTTACAAAAGACACATTTTGGTCGCCATTTTCGTCCACAATAGTGGCATCTTGACTGTATCTTACGCCATGTTTTTCTACAACACCCTCGGCCTCTCTAGACTTAATTTCGGCACGTTTCTTTTTGTTTTTGGCACTTTTAACGCACACCAAAACAATACAAAGCACTACAATTAGCGCAGCTGCTACATAGACGCAGTACTCTATAATTTTTCCAGTTGTTATTGCAGCCATAATTTATCCCCCCTAAACAAAAGCTTTAAAATATTTTTATTGTACAATAATTGTATCACTAATTTTGACAATTTTCAACAAATTTTTTTATAATTTATTTAAAACAAAAAAATTTATACTAAATTTATTTATTAGTATACTATTATAAGCATATTTTTAAAACTTTTGTTTTAATTTTGCTCTGTTTTTTTGGCAGATTTTTTCTTTTTTGCCAGCCTTATGCAAACATAAACTGCGGCAACTAGTGCAATTATTATTACGCCAACAACTAGGTAAGTAAAGTAAAAACTGTGCCCCGGAAAGAAGTTAAAAGGCAGCCCATTTTGCTTTAAGAACATAAAGTTTTGGTCTGGAAAAATGGCGTTTCCAATGCTTGCCCAACCGCAAAGCACAGCCAGCACAATAGGCACCTCTATAACAGAAAATATGGTGTATTTTGGGCGGCGGCTTGCAAGATAGCATATAACCACAGTAGGCAAGCAAAAGTGCAAAAATATGCTTTCTACCATAAAAAATGTTATAGTGCTGGCGTAGTAGTAATCGCCAAACAAAAAGGTCATAATTCCGCCAAGCACCGACAAACAAAGTATAGGCAAACTAAACCTAGTAGGTTTAATAAAATAGATTATGCACAAGGCAAAGCACATTATGTGGCACAAATGCCAAGGCAGACTTTCGGCAAAAGTGTATCTGCCGGACGCCACCATAATAATCATGCGCGCAAGCCGAAAAACAACCATTAAAATTGCTAATACTGCGCCAAACTTTTTGGCAAAGGCGGGTTTTTTAAAGGCAAGCACTGAAAACCCAATTAGCCAGACGGCCATAATTACTATTAAGGCAATGTGCAGCGGACAATACAAACCGGGGCCAGCACCAAAGGCCTCGCGATTATCGGTTAGCCAGTCTAAAAATGTTGCACTAATAAAATTACCCATAACTTATTTACTTACATTTTTATTTAAAATTTATCAAAAATGATTGTCATTTTTTGCCAAATTTTATATAATACATTTATCATTGTATAGGAAGTAATCATGGCAAGTCAACTAAAATTTGGTCAAAATTTAAAAAAGCTAAGGCAAGGCGGCAATAAAGCTGGGGTAAAATACACTCAACAGCAAGTGGCCGAAGCCGCAAAAATAGCGCGCTCATTAATTAGCGAGTATGAAAACGGCTTAAAAGAGCCAACTTTAAGCATAGTAATTGCACTTGCAGACTTTTTTGGTGTAAGTCTAGAAGAACTTTGCTTGTAGTGGGGAATAATTTTGAACAAGTTTTGTTTAGCCATAACTAAATTAGTAAATTCGGCAGAGAGCGTAATGTTTCCGCATTATAGTTGCCCCTTTTGTGGTGTCGAAACCCCAGACGGCAGCCTGTGCAAGTTGTGCAAGCAAAGCGAGATAACAGGCAAAGTCTGCAAAAGTTGCGGCGAATCAATTACCGGCGAGGGTGATCTGTGTATTCAGTGCAAGGCGGAGGGCCGCAAGTTTACGGCGCATAGGTCTGTCATGAAATACGACGGTGTAACTTCGCCTGCAATTTTAAAACTTAAATTTAAGGATGCCAAGTACTTAGCCATCGACTTTGCAAAACTGCTTGCCCAAAAGTTTGTCTGTTTAGGCTGGAATATAGACTTGGTTTGTAGCGTGCCGAGCCACTCAAACAGAATGAAACAGCGTGGATATAATCAAGCAAAAGAGATTGCCGTAGAATTTTGCAAACTTGCAAACTTAACTTATTACGAACTTTTAACCAAAACAAAAGACACTGGGCATCAGCTGGGCAGTAATCGTGCCGAAAGGCTAAAAAACTTGCAAGGCTCTTTTGCTGTAACCGACAAGTGGGCGTGTAAGGGCAAAAGTATTCTTGTTATCGACGATGTCTTTACTACGGGCAGCACTATGGAAACTTGCGCTGTCGCGTTAAAGAAAGCCGGAGCTTCAAAAGTTTATTGTATGTCGGTGGCAAAAACGCCGTACATTTTAAGTAAATAGCGGGCAAAATTGGCAACCCCCCTAAACTTGCCAAAAATGAACATAAATTTGCCTAAAAAATTAAAATAGGACAAATTTGTGTTTACTTTTACAAATAAAATATAGTATTATAAGTTGATTTTATGATAAATTGCCTAGATAAAACCTAAAAATGGAGTAACAATGGGACTAATTAAATTTATATCCAATTATGATAACAATCGCAGCCTTAAAAAACTGGAAAAAATTGCCGCAAAGGTAGAAGAACTAGACGCAGAGTACGCCGCCATGGACGAAGACACCTTAAAGGCTCAAACTCAAATTTTAAAGGACGAACTTTCTAGTGGCAAAACGCTAGACGATATTTTGCCGCGCGCCTTTGCCACAGTAAGAGAGGCCAGCTTTAGAGTGCTAAACAAAAAACATTATCACGTGCAAATTTTGGGCGGAATTGTGCTGCACCAAGGCCGTATTGCCGAAATGAAGACGGGCGAAGGTAAAACTCTAGTTTCTACTTTGCCAGCCTATTTAAATGCCCTTTCTGGCAATCCTGTGCATATTGTAACCGTCAACGAATATCTTGCCAAGCGTGACCAAGAGTGGATGGGCAAGGTGCATAGATATTTGGGTTTATCCGTTGGCGTGGTATACAATGGGCAGACCCCCGAAGACAAGGCAAATGCCTATAATTGCGACATTACCTACGGCACCAGCAGCGAGTTTGGCTTTGACTATCTGCGAGACAACATGGCACCGCAGAAAAAATACCAGTTTATGCGCGGGCTAAACTACTGCATCATAGACGAGGTAGATAGCGTGCTAATAGACGAAGCCAGAACGCCGCTGATTATCAGTGGACCAACGGGCGAAAGTAGCGACCAATACACAGTGGCTTGCAATTTTGCTAAAAGCCTAAAAAAGACTGATGTAGAAATTGATGAGCAAAAAAAGACCGTCCACTTAACCGAAACGGGTGTAACCAAGGCCGAGCAGTTCTATAAGATAGAAAACCTTAGCGACGTAGAAAATCTGCAGATTAACCACAACATAAACAACGCTATTCGCGCCCGCTTTATGATGAAAAAGGACAACGACTACATTGTCCGCGATGGCGAAGTTTTAATCGTCGACGAATTTACTGGCCGCATTATGGTAGGTAGGCGCTACAGCGACGGGCTGCATCAAGCTATAGAGGCAAAAGAGGGCGTTAAAATTAACGAAGAAAACAAGACACAAGCAACCATAACTTTGCAGAATTTCTTTAAAATGTACAAAAAACTTGCAGGAATGACAGGTACTGCCAAAACCGAAGAAGCCGAATTTAGAGAAATTTATGGGCTAGATGTAGTTAGCGTGCCAAGCAATCGCCCAGTTGTTCGCAAGGATTACAACGACATTTTCTATTTAAGTCATCAAGCCAAAATAGACGCCGTTTGTCAAGATATTGCCGAGTGTTACGAACGCAAACAGCCAGTTTTGGTGGGCACCATAACCGTAGAAAAAAGTGAA
The DNA here is from genome assembly GCA_964437615.1 of uncultured Lachnospiraceae bacterium. Taxonomy (GTDB): domain Bacteria; phylum Bacillota; class Clostridia; order Christensenellales; family UBA1242; genus RGIG4790. The sequence continues at coordinate 40,572 of CAYTHL010000004.1, forward strand.
GAACTTAGCCGAGCCCTTAAAAAACTAAAAATTCCGCACAATGTGCTAAACGCAAAAAATCACAGTCGAGAAGCCGAAATTATAGCCCAGGCGGGTAAATTGGGTGCCGTAACCATTGCCACCAACATGGCAGGTCGTGGTACAGATATTTTGCTTGGCGGCAACCCAGAGTTTATGGCAAAACAGTCGCTAAAAAAGGACGGCTATCAGCCAGAAATTATCGAGTTTGCTAGCAGTCATCTTGCAGTTAACACTCCAGAAGAAATAGAAGCAAGGCAAAAGTACCAAGAATACTATAAAAAATACGAAGCTCAGACCGATGAAGAACGCCAAGAGGTTATAGCCCTGGGGGGTTTAAAAATAATTGGCACCGAGCGTCACGAAAGCAGACGAATAGATAACCAGCTGCGCGGTCGTTCTGGCCGTCAAGGAGACCCAGGTTCGTCCGTCTTTTATATTTCGGCGGACGACGATTTGTCACGCGTCTTTGGCAGCGACCGCATCAAGCGTATGGCGCAGATGTTTAAAATGGACGAAAATATGTCCATTAACTGGCGCATGTTTTCTAGAAACGTAGAAATGGCTCAAAAAAAGGTTGAGGGCTTTAACTATTCTGCTCGTAAAAATGTCATTGAGTATGACAACGTGCTAAACAATCAGCGTGGCGAAGTGTATAGCCAGCGCGAAAAGATACTTGCTGGCGAAAATATCCACGACAAAGTGCTAGAAATGATAGGCGAACTTGCCCAAGAAGTGGCAGACGAGTACGACGAAGACGACTCAGCCAAGGTAAACATAGACGAGTTTAACGCCAAGCTAGAAGAATTTTTGCTAGATAAAGGCACCAACTACATTTCGCTAGATGTTCTTAATCGCTACTCTCACAGCGAACTGGTAGAACAAATTGCCGAGCGCGCCAAGGCCAAGTACGAAACCAAGTATGCGGCAAACACGGCAAACGGCTTTAATATAGACCAGTTGGAACGCGACGTATTTTTGCGCAATCTAGATAGGCGTTGGATAGAGCATATAGACGACATGGACAACCTTAAAATGGGTATAGGGTTGCGGGGCTACGGCAACAAAAATCCAGTAATTGTCTATCAAGAAGAGGGTAGCGACATGTTTGACGAGATGATTTCGTCAGTACGCCGGGAAGTTGCCAAATTTATGCTGGGCTTACCAATAATAACCATAGAAAGGCAAAACAAATTTAAGTTTAAGCAACCAACCAAACCAAACTCAAACTTGCAAACCCACACCAACGGCAAGCCCGCCAAACCAAAGACAGTAGTTAAAGCGCAAACTGTCGGACGTAATGAGCCTTGCCCCTGTGGGTCGGGGTTAAAGTACAAAAACTGTTGCGGCAAATAGTTTTTGGGGCATCTTTTGGCGCAATAACTGCGTCACTGAAGGCTGCACTGCGGTCATTTACCATTAAGTAAACTCTCTTGTGCAGCCTTTTCAGTTCCTTGTTCTGCACCAAAATCTGCCCCAAAAACCCGTTTTTAGGCATCTTTTGGCGCATCTTGCGCTCGCGGCTGCGTTTACGGGTAGTCATTTAGGCTAACTAAACTCCTACCCATAAGCCTCGCCGCTTACTTATCTGCACCAAAATCTGCCCCAAAAACCCGTTTCCAAAATAGAGTTTTAATTAAATGTTTAAGTTTATTGGGCAATAACAGCGTCACTGCCATTCTACCACTCGGTCATTAGGAATAACTAAACTCACTTGTGGATAAAATTGTCAATTCCTTGTTTTTGCGCCAAAATCTGCCCCCAAAAACCCGTTTCCAAAATAGAGTTTTAATTAAATGTTTAAGTTTATTGGGCAATAACAGCGTCACTGCCATTCTACCACTCGGTCATTAGGAATAACTAAACTCACTTGTGGATAAAATTGTCAATTCCTTGTTTTTGCGCCAAAATCTGCCCCCAAAAACCCCGACCATTGTCATTCTAAGCCATCGCGAAGATTATAAAAGCATTATAACATATAAAGTGCGCAATGGGAGCTAAGGAGCGTTGGCAAAGATTATATACGAGTTAGTTTATAAAATTCTTGTTTTTTAATATTATCTCATTGGCTTGCGCGGAACAGTAAAAAAGTTAGTTTTTATTCGCCCCAAAGGCAGTCGAAAAGGCTCAGTTTGCGCCAAATGAATAATATTTTGCAAATTTTTGCATTTTAATATTGCAAAATATTAATTGGTGTGTTATAATAGCCATGCAAAAGAAAAAAGAACTTTTGGAGGATTAATCCATGGCAACTCAAAACCAAAATGGGGCACCCGCCGCAACAGCAAGTGCGGCGCCAAACTCATTGATACTAAAAAATGCCAACGACTATTTGGTAGCACTGCACGCACTAAGGGCTCTTAAGTACTGGAAAAATACTAGTACTAGCCAAAATGTTTCAGAAAGTATGGTTGCCGACGAAATTTGCAGTTCTAGTTTTCAGCAGGGCTTTGACACCACCACCAATTGGAACGGAAAATCTTACGATCGCAAAGAAATTTTGGACGGTTTTGGTTATTTGCGTCAAATAACTGGCAAAAATTTAGACAGTTGCGCTAATGTAAGCGAGGCAGAGATAAAATCGGCGTTTAACGACTACAAAACGGCACAGCAAAAAATTGCAGGCTCTTATAGTTCTAACGGCGCAGACAAGGGTACATACCAAAAAGCTGAAGAACATTACAATGAAAATCTAAAAGAAAACAAAAAGAGTAAACGCAAAATTAGGTGGGCAAGGTTTGGCCGTGTCGCCCTTTGGATTGCCACACTTGGAGTTGTGGGGGGCTTTTTTGGCAGCCTTATTGGCATCGCTGGCGGGCTTGCTGCTCTTATGGGCGAAACTGGATTATTGTTTACAGCAGTAGTTGGCGGATCAATACTATTTTACGTTGGCAAAAAGTTGGTAAGTTTTTTGGATAAAAAACTGTCTGGCGTAATAAACAGAAACAAAAAGATTGTAAAGGGCGACGAAGATGTTTTTGGCAGCAAAAAGTCGCTAAATAGGGCTTCCGAGTTATTAAACCAACAAGAAAGAGGCGCTCAAAAAGCAAGGCAAAGTATCCAAGCAGCCAACAACCTAGATATCTTTTTTGACCAAATTCCTTCCAGCTTTGTTAACGGCAACGGCAACGCACAGCAACGTGGCAATATTAACGGCAATGCATGGCAAAATTCGCAGCAGCCGGTGGCGCCACAATACACGCAACCGCAAGGGCAGCAGCCAGTGGCATCACCGCAGCCAGTGGCTGGGCAACGAGTGCAGCCACAAGGGCAGTCGGTGCAGCAGCCCGTGCAACCAGTTCAGCAACAACCAGTAAATCAGCAGTCTGCGCAGCAAGCATATCAGCCACAAGAAAACCACTCTGTACAAAATAAATATTCACAAACTACCGAACAGGATGTTCCTTATAATGTTAGTGGTGTACTTCCAAATTTCTTGGATGAAAGTATTAAACAATCATACAGAAAATATTTAGAAGAATATGATAAGGAGAAGGAAAATGACGAAAGAATTAAAAGAGGTCGGGAAGAATATGAAGAACAAGAAAGAGCAAAAAAGGTAAAAAAAGAGAAGCCTCCTGTGGAATACTTATTTGGAGATAAAAAAGCTGCTGATGAGTTCTACGATGAACACTTTTCAGGAGAAGACGAGGCTACGCGTGAAAAAGCAGAGTTTAAGAAATTTCATACTAAATATAACCAACTACTAACATCAGTTGTAAATAGCGTCAAATCGGACGCTGCTAGTAAAGCGAAGGAGGAAAATTCTGAAGTTAGTAAAGAAGATCTTACAAAAGGAAAAAAAGCCGCAGAGCAAAAATTTCTCCAAAAATTAGAAGATATTTCAACATTGAAAAATGAAGAAGTTGATGAACTGTGGAAACTATTTGCAAGCAAGATAAAATATAATAATCGATACATAGCAGCAGAAGAAAAAACAACTGAAGAGAAGAGGGCAATCTTAGAACAAGTGGCTAAAAGTAGGGGTGGTGAAAATGTTCTCTCGAATCCACTTTACGACATGTTGGCAGATGACAAATATACCGTTGGCGTAGGCAAAAGAGTAACCGCCAAAAAAGGCCTTGCCGAAGTGGTAGAAAAAAACCCAGAAGTGACAGGAGAACCTAAAGTAGTGACCCCAGAAGTGGAAACTGTCGTTGACACAAGCGCAGCCGCCACAGAAGTGACAGGGAATCCTAAAGAAAAAAACTCAAATGGGGGATATGACAAATTAAATAATGTGCCCGGGAGGAGCCCTTGGTGGTGGGAGAAAAAAAGTCTGAGGTCACTATTATTTTCTTTATTCCCAAGCGCCCAAGGGCAAAGAAAAGATAATAAAGCGGCAAAAAAGGCCACAGAAGAGAAATTTGTCTCTAACACAAGCGCAGCCGCCCCAGAAGCGAGGGCGCAAAAAGAAAATGGCTCAGAAACATTTGATACAGCAAAAGTAGACGCCGAAATACAAAAAATGTTAAATGAAGCTGGGCTTGTCGATGTGAAATTTTCAGATATTCACAAATTGGTAAAAGCGGCAGTTGCTAAGGCAACTGATTCCAAGAAAAACACAGACGACTACACAGCAGAAAACTTTACAAAGGATGTTCGAGACACACTTGAAGGCACATCAGGGTCTTTCAGCTGGGGTAAAGGAGGAGAAGGTTATAAAAATTTTGCAACAGCTTGTAAATTATTGTCTGAAGAAGAAAATCTAAAAGAAGAAGATATTAAAAACCTAAAAAGTATACTTAATGGTAGCAATCTTATACAAATCTTTCAAAACGCCAAACTAAAGGAAATTGCCCCAGAACCAGGAGCAGAATAATACCTTAAATCCGCAAGATACACCTAAATATAAAAATACAATAAATGCCCTACTAATAGGGCATTTTTGCTTGGCAAATTACCATAAATTAATGCTAAGCATCTAAAACATTGGGGCTGGCGGAGCCCCGCCTGCCGCCGCAGGCGGGGCCGCGGGGCGCCCTCGGGGCATCGCATTGATTTTCCGCAACAACTTTGTTGCAAGCATCCTTAGCCCAGTATTCATATCTTTGCCGGGTTTTTGCCCCGAGGGTCTGCCCGCTCTTTGCGGCAGTCGCCGCAAAGCCGCCAGCCCATCCATATCTCCACTATACCATTTACCAAAAATCAAACAAAAAACCCGCCATGGTTTTTATTTGTTTGCACAAAAAGAGATAAAATTTTAAAAATTAACATACAAAAGTACTTGATTTTTTCAAAAACTTAGGTTATACTATGCAAGTATTCGCTAAATACGCTGTAAAATTAAATATAAAAGGTGCCTATCGCGGTTCCAAGCGGCGGTCTTGAAAGCTAACGCATTTCCGTCAGTTTAATCCTTGCACTTTATGTTGGCAATTTGGGTAAAGTGCATATAAAATGAGGCGTTTTTGAGAATTTTATGTCTACCAAAGATTTTAAAAATTCTCAAATGTCTACCAAAATGTCTACCACATTTTACAACTTAATAATCTTGACTTTTGCTGATAAATTTAGTAAAATGTCTACCATGGAGAGTTGGCTGAGCGGTCGAAAGCGGCGGTCTTGAAAACCGTTGAAGTGAAAGCTTCCGTGGGTTCGAATCCTACACTCTCCGCCAAAAAAACAAGTTTCACAGACGAAACTTGTTTTTAATTGATATTAGATTAAACTTTATATATTGGTATAAAGTTTTAATTTTAAAATTTTCATATGTTATTTTTTTAAACAAAAAATTTTATGCTGTTGTAAGCACCATGTTACCAATAAGAGTATTGGTCATTTACACACTGATTTTTATATATATTCTTCTTTTGTTGAAAATTCTTTTAATCCAAGATATTTTTTTGCAAGGCGTACCGCCTCATTTACCTGTGCCAACCCAACATTACCCCAATTAAGAAGTTCTATAGCGCGTTTAGGAGTTGTAAGAAGTCTATCATAAGTTTTGCCATTGTCGGGGTCAGGTTGTTTTGGCCCGATAATATCAATAATGGCCGTCATGCGCATTTGGGCATAGGGAGGAGTGCCATTTTCTTCATCAACTTGTTGATAGCCCACAATATAAGCACCATCTTTTAAAGAAGTGTTTACCTCCTCTAAAAATTCTCTTTTTAAAGTTTCCTCTCTGTTATTATCGCGTACTTCTGGCTTTCCGCCTGCAAGTGAGTATTTAATGCCGTTTTCTTCTTTCTCAACTCTTAAAAGGATTCTTCCGTCGGTTGTAAATACAAGCCCATAAACTTGTGTTACTTTCATTCCTGCAGGTGCATTACCATTGTGCCATGTAAAAGTTGCCATAAATTATTCTCCTTTATAAATTATTTTTATCTTGCAAACTTAAAAATTCATCAACATTGTTATATTTTCTCACAATTATTGGCAAAAATTTTTGAGAGTTTTTATCAGATTTAGCTTTCTAAGAATAGTGCCTTATTAAACCTTTTAATTATTTTAACAAAAAAACGTCAGTTTGGCAACTTATTTGATAAATTATATGGGCATTTGTTTTTGAGAATAAAATAAAGAAAATCTTTTTCATCTTTTGAAATAATTTTACTCTAGCCAATATTTAAACATTGGCTTGCGTGACAAAACTTATTACTTTTTGTAAGTAACAAGGAAATATTTTCTTAATGATTTATTTGACAAAGTGTAATAAAAATGTTTAGTATATACATAAT
>CAYTHL010000005.1:0-12413 GCA_964437615.1 uncultured Lachnospiraceae bacterium
CAAAGACAGGCTATGTATTTGTAGGTTGGTATAGTTCTACCACAAGTACCTCTGCTTTAAGCACCGACACAGAATATTCATTTTCATCAACTAGCAGCAGCGTAACAAGGTATGCCTTCTTTAGAAAAGGCATATCTGTAACGGTTGATTGGATAAAAGAATACCTTGACTCTGTCGACAGAACTACTACAACCACTACAACTAGTGGCAATATATCTGATATTAAAACTACTTGGGGCAGTTTAGGCATAACTGTAGATGGAGTTTCTATAACCACTTTAGGAACCTACACATTAAACTATGGGTCTACCATAGTTGTAACATTACCAGACGGTTGGATGGAGTCTGATTATTTCGAATACTGGTATGTATATATAAACGGTACCGAAATAAGCAAAACTTCAATATCTTATACTTATTCTGATTCAGGTAGTTCTATTAGTTATACCTTTACACTTACAAGCTCAATTACTAAAATAACTTTATATGAAGACTATGGCGCAGATTAGTGTAAATAATACCAAAAGGGCGCCAAACGGCGCCCTTTTACTATGCAGAAAAATAATTACTGCGAAAATAATAATTACCTATTAACACTGCTTTGCCTAAGTTATATAACACCCACCTGTTATGCCAAGCGGCGGAGGCAAGCTTTGTTTACCACAATACCAATAGGCCTAGGCGCAGCGAGTTTTGGTTATTTTTTGGGGGATTATGGCATAGAGTTTTAGCAAGGTGAATTATGCAGAAATTTGTTAAAGCTGTGGCATTTGTAACAATATTTAGTGTTTTAACTAGGGCTATTGGCTTTTTGCTAAGAATATATTTAAGCCGCGTGCTTGGCGCCGAAACCCTTGGCAGCTATCAAATTTCAATGAGCATTTTTGGCGTGCTAATGACCTTGGTGTCTAGCGGCTTGCCGCTGATTGTATCTAGAAACGTTGCCTATTATGCTGCCGACAAACAAGACAATAAGGCCAACGGCATGCTTAGCGCGGGGCTATATATAAGCATAATTTTTAGTGTTGTGGTGTGTGTGGTGCTTTATGCTTGCCCGCAAATTCTTGAAATGTTTATAAAAAGTCAAGAAAGCATAGACATAATTTTAATTTTGCTTCCGGCACTGGTTGGTGAAGCTGTATACGCTATTTTGCGCGGCGGACTTTGGGGCAAAAAACGCTTTTTTACAATCTCCTTTACCGAGTTTTTTGAACAAGTAGTGCGCATAATATTATGCGTGGTGCTGTTTAGCATTCCTATGGCGCTTAGCGTGGGCCAAAAAGCCGCACTATCTTTAACATTATCTTGCATTGCAAGCGCTGTATTGGTTGCGGTGTTGTACTTTGTGTTTGGCGGCAAGGTTACGCGCGGCAAAGGTAATTATTATTTGGTTTTAAAAACCAGCACGCCTATTACTTTGGTTAAAACAATATCTTCTGTAGTGGGTAGCATAGTGGCGGTTTTAATTCCGCTAAGGCTACAAAAATATGGCCTATCTAGCAGCGAAGCCCTTGCTCAGTACGGCATTTTTATGGGAATGACCATGCCTATAATTATGATTCCTAACACTTTTACTGGCAGCATAGCCGTTGCCCTTGTGCCAGAAATGAGTAGTTATACAAACAATATAGACGGCGTTGGAGCCAAAAATATAGCCGCCTTGCGCGGCCAAATAGATTTGGCTATAAAGGCTACTGTAATGATAAGTATGATATTTATTCCGTGTTTTGCCAGCCTTGGCGTGCCAATCTGCCAATTTTTGTTTAATAATATAACGGCGGGCAAATATCTTGCGGTTTGCGCAATATTGATGCTGCCTATGGGCATGTGTCAAATTTGCAATAGCATATTAAACGCAATAGGGCTAGAACTTAAGGCGCTGGCTTGCTATGGTGCTGGCGCTGTGCTGCTTATACTTTGCATTTATTTTTTGCCACCATTAGTAGGCGTGTACGCAATTTTAATAGGCATGTTTGCCATGAACACTCTTAGTTGCATATTATGCTTAATTATGCTGCATAAACGCAAATTAGTTAGCATTAGCTTTGCAAAAGCAATAATAAATATGACGCTAGTGTGCTTGCCAACAACGCTGCTTGGTTATTTTACATACAATTTGTTAGCTAAGTTTTGTGGAATGCTTGCAAGCCTTGTAATTAGCGGTGTTTTAACATTTGGCTTTACAGTGCTGCTTGTTTTTGTGTTTGATATAGCTAATGTTAGCGCTTTTGCTGTAAAACTTTTGCCAAAACGGCTTAGAAACATTAGAAAAGCAAAAGCACAATAAGCAAAATGTTTTTTATAAATTGCAAAAGTAAATTACTTACGCCTTGCAAGCAAAAAAATACTATAAAAATTTTGCAAGCAAAAAGCCTTTAAATTAAGTTGTTTGTGTGCTCAATTAAAGGCTTTTTTATATTTTATTAAAATCCGGAGTTGTTTCCGCTAGCTGCCGTGCCAGTAGTAAATCCGCCAGCGCCAGGCTTTTGTTTTTTACTCTTCTTTTTAATAACTGTGCCAACTATTGCAATTACAAGTGCAATAACTAGCAGAACCGAAGATAATACTAAAAAGAATGTTGTCCAGCTGAAATTATAATCATCTTTTGAGCTATCATCGCTCGACGAATCGTCGTCAGAGGTTGTAACAGCTAGGTTTTTGATAATAACAGTGTCGTCGTCAGCTACGCCGTCGGCCGTTGTATCTTGTGTGTATTCGTCTTCTGTAAGGCTAGTAACTTGAATATTGCTAACAATTGCCCAGCCAGTAAAGCTTTCGCCATCGTCTGTGCCAAGCTCAAAGTCTAGCGAGAACGCGCTTATACTGCTAGAACCAGTGGCAACATAAAATGTGTAAGTTACATAACCGTTATTTTCTTGGGAGGCATAGGTGTTAATATTGCTAAACGTTTCGGTTATGCCGTTTGCAACTATCTTTAGCCCGTTATCTGCAAGGTCGCTAGTTTTAACTTGTAGAGTTATTTTGTACCAGCTGCTGGCTGCCAGCGCAGTAGAAAAGTCGCTAGATGCATATGTGTAATCGGTTTCTTTAGTGTTAAGCAAAAGTAGCGCGGTAGGGTTGTCTGTAGCTGGATTAGTAGTTAAGTTTATTGTAATAGTTTCTTTAGTAGTGTCGTCGTCGTTTAAAATTTCGTAAGAGTAAGTGCTTTCGGTTAAGTCTACAACACCAAGTATGCCTTGGGTGTATTCGGCGTCGTCTGCTAGGTCTTCTTGAGTGTGACTGTAGCTGGTGTAGAGGTTGCTGTCTTCGTCTTTGGTGGCAGAGTGTGCTGTAAAGTTGTTGTTTAGCATATCTAGTACTGCTACAACATTGGCTGTGCCGTCGCTATTTATCATGTTGTAAGTTGGGCTGCCATATTTGGATAAAATATTCTCAAATTGTTCGTCTACAGTTACAGTTTCGCCGTCTACTGTTTCGTCAGACAGCGCAGATATGTTGACATTTTGTATAAACATGGTGCCTTTGGCTTCGGTTGCGCCCAATTTAAGCGAAATGCTTGTGCGGTTTGTGCCGCCAGTGCGAAAGTAGAAAGTAAAGGTTTGCCATCTTCCAAAGAAGCCTTCCGTAAGAGTGCTATCTACAGTAAGCTGCATATTTGCTATGTTGTCGCTTCCAGATAACAGATTTGCCACAATGTTGCCTTCAAACCCAGTAGCCACATAAGCCTCAAAAGTGATTTTGTAAACGTTTTCAGAACTTAATGTTGTGCTAGATGACGAGCTGCCTATGTTTGCAGATGTCATTAAAAAGGTAGAATTTTCTTCTTGTAGTTTTATTGCGTAAACGTTTGTAGGGTAGGCGTCGGTTTCTAATGGGGTGCCAGCTGCAAGTTTGTAGATAGGTGCCGTATCCCAATTGAACATGTCTGCAACAGTGGTAGCTTTTATATATTTGCCAGTGTAGTCGGTTAGGTAATAATAAGTGCCGCTAACAGGAGTGTTTACCGCAGGGTAAAGCTTAGTGCCCGCATCAACTGTTTTTTCGTTAATTGTTATGTCTTTAGTTAAAGTTAGCAAAGTATTGCCGTTTTCCTCGCCTATGGTGTATTCGTCTGTTTCTAGGTAATCTAGTTCGCCGTCCTCGTTGTAGGCGGCTATAAGCTGAGTGCTGTAGGCGTAAGAGTTTGTGCCAATAATTCCGCTAATAACGCTAGAGGTGTTGTCGTCATCTAGTGTCCAGCTGCTTGCTGTATACGGATAGGTGTTTGTTGCGTCTTCGGCTGTAACAGTTATGGTGTTAAAGTAGCCATTTGTTACGTTGCTGCTAAGTACGCCAACGCTAGCTAGATTTACTTTGTTGCTGCCGCTAGAGTAGATAGAACTGCTTATAGCCTCTACTTTAAGATTGTCGTAATAAACAGTGTCTTCGGTGCTGGCAAGCAAAACCAAATATAGGTCTACATCTTGATAAGGGTTGCCCTGAACATAAAAGACAATTTCTTTCCAGCCGTTGTAGCCGTCGGTTGCGTCTTCGGCAGTGCTAAAGTCGGTGGCGGTGGCGGCGGTTAAAACCTGAGAGCCATACGTTACAGTTGCGCCAGTTTGTATACTTGCCATAAGTTTTGCAGTTGCAACGGCCTCTGTATCTGCAGAATTTGCCCAAATGCTAATGCGATAGTATCCAAACTGAGCAATTTTTATGGCTGTGCTAACAACGCCAAGCGAGTACTCAGTGTCTTTGTTAGAAAGTTTAAGTATGCTATTGTTATTGTTAAAGGTATTTTGAGCTTTATCTTCTTTTGCGGCATCGTCGGTGCTGTCTACAATATTTCCGTCTTCGTCAAGCAGGTTGCCAAATTGGTCTCTAGAATAATCTTGATATTCAGAAAATGCTTCAGATTCTAGAACAGTAGATATTTCTAACGCATTCTCGCTATACAGCTTGCGGTATTGGTTTTTAACAGAGCTGCTAAGTTCGGTGGTGCCGCTATCCGAGGTGTAACGCGGCATGTAGTAACTAAAGTAGTTGCTAGTGCTGCTTAAATAACTGCTAAAGGATAGTTCAGAAAAATCTGTAGGAGTATATAATAAATTTTCGGTGTCGCCATCAAAAGAGTAGTCAAACACAGTGGCGCTAGAATAATATCTTGCAGAATAGGTAGAAACACTTGATAATTCAGCCTCGCTTGTATAGTTGGTGTAGTTGTATATAGCAAAGGTGTTTGTGTCCTCGCTAGTGGCCTCTGTGCAACCATAGAAGAAGGTTAGGTCTTCGGTATTGTAAGTTCCGTCCAAAGCATTTATTGCTTCTAGTATAGAGTTGTATTCGTCACTATATGTATCTTGGGAGATTATAGCGTAAAATTTATTGTTATTTTTTACAAAGTTGCTGTCATATTTACTATAGCTATCCAAAACTGCATATTTGTTGGTGCTATCTGCCGCATTTAGGGCGTTTACAAGCGCTGCTGCGTTTGTAGAACTAGAATTTTCTGTGTAAATGTAAATAGGGGTGTATGTTTGCGGTTCTTCTTCCTCCTCGGTAGTTTTGGTTTCTAAAACATAAGAGGTTGCCTTACTACTATTTACAATCGGAACGCAATTTTCTTGGCCGGTTAGGCTAAAGTCTTCGGCAATGCTAGATAAAGATGTGTTGTTTGCCGAGGTGTCATTAATGGTGTTGTTAAAATAATCTAAGCTGCTAATTTTGTAAATTTTTAGGTCGTCAAAAAATACCGAGCCAGTTAAGGTGTTGTTTGAGTAATATGTAGAGCCGTCGTAAGCATCGTCTGTTTCTGCAAAATTTTCTAAGTCTGCTGTGCCAGTTACGCCATTTTCATCGCCATAATACAAAAAGACATAAATGCTTGTTGCCGATGCTGCCCGAGTTTCTATAAACAAGTAGTAATTAACCCATAGCCCGTCTGTAGAAACGTTTTCTATTTTGGCATTTATGTAGCCACTTTCTGCAGAAACTTGCAGGGTTGCTGTTGCATTGCCAGCCGTGTATATCCAACAAGAAACAACATAGTAGCTTGCCGCTGACAAACTTGTTGTGTTTAGCGTTCTAAAATACATGTAGTTTTCTGTCCACTCGTATGTTTTTTTGTAGCTAAAAACAAAATCACCGTCACTATATGTAGAGCTAGAAGTAGCCGAACTATCTTGATTACCTTCGGCTTCATTTTGTTTTGTATTGCTTTCGGCAATTGCTTGGTTTACAAGAGATATATCTGTTACTATTGCGGCGTATTCGTCATAAAAGGTGTCGGCTGTCACTTGAGTATAGTCGCCGCTATCATAGCTGACGGCGCTATCATCCTTAAATACATATGTTGTATGGCAGCCTTTTGCATTGTTTAATGCTTCCACAAAAGCTTTGGTTGTTTCTAGGGCATCTTTATCAGCACCATCTGGCAATAAAGGATAAACATATATTATATTTGTGCTATTGTCGGTCTGCTCGTAAAGCGGAGTGTCACTAGATGTGCTGGTGTAAGTTTTTCTGGCAACAGCATAGTTGTTAAGCGAAATTAAGCCTACATAGTCGTCGCTAGTTTTGCGGCTGCTAATTTTGTCTTGAGTGTCTGTGCCAGTGTAGTCGCTAACATTTTTATTCTGCTCGCTAGAAAGAGTACTAACGCCGTAGTAGTAGCTAATAGGGTAATAGCCGTTTGCTGTTTTGTAATCGGTAAGAGATTGGCTAAGCGATTGTGTGTAATTTGCCGAGTTTCCGCTGGTATAAGCCGAAGTCCACGAAGAAGATGAAGCAAAATTATATGTGGCAGTACTACTTGCACTATAAAGAGCGTTTGTTGTGTTAGATTGACGCTTGCTAAAAAAGTTAATATTATTTATGCAGCCATATGCGCAAGAGTAGCCAACCGAAAGCAACATTGCAAAGGATATTGCAAAGCTGGTTATCTTTTGAAAAATTTTGTTGTGTTTTAGTTTGCTAAATAGTTTTTTCATAAATCACCTTATAAATAAATTTGTAATAACTACAAAAAGTATTTTAATATATTGCCCAAAAAAAATCAAGTCCTTTTTAATTAATAATAAATAAATTGTTTAATAAAATAATAGTAATATTCAATTATTTTAAGCCAAGCGGCACATACTAAGCCCATGGGTAAAACAAAATTAAAGGCTAAACAGATAATTTTTGCATTACTTTTTGGGGTGTTTGTTGGGTTTGTAAATGGCTTTTTGGGGGCTGGCGGCGGAATGCTGGTGGTTCCGTTTTTGCGTTTAATATATAACCAGCAACCCAAAATTGCCCATGCAACAGCACTGCTTGTTATTTTGCCAACCAGCCTAATTAGCAGTTTAGTTTACATTTTTGGCAAAGATGTTTGGCACAGTAGCCCATTGCTGCCAGTGGCAATTGGAACCTTTGTTGGCGGAATTTTGGGAACATTTTTACTAAGTAAACTTAAAAACGGATACATTGTATGCTTATTTAGTATTGTAATGCTTGTGGCAGGTTGCTTTATGATTTTTGGGTAAATTAGCATATTTTTATTCAAATATTGTATCTTTTGCAAAAAATTAATAACTTTGTAGGCTTAACAATGCAAAATATGCATAAAAACTGCAAAATGTACGCAATTACAGTTAAAAATATGCAAATTTTTGCAAATTTTTACCAAATTAATGCAATTTTTAGGGGGATAATATGGAATTTTTATGGTTTGTGCTAGCGGGACTTTTTAGCGGCGCTTTTGCCGGAATGGGCATGGGTGGCGGCACATTTTTATTGCCTATACTAACGCTGCTACTAAAAGTTGAACAAAAGACGGCGCAAGGAATAAATTTGATTGTCTTTTTGCCAATGGCAGTTGTCTGCATTTTTATATATGCGCACAAAAAGCTGATAGATTTTAAAGGCTGGTGGCTTATAAGTTTGCCGGCATGCTTGGTTGCTGGGCTTGGGGCGCTGCTTGCATTAAAAATTCCTTCGGATATTTTAAAAATAATATTTGGGTCCTTTTTAGTTTTGCTATCAATTGTACTTTTGGTTATTCAAATTGTGCAGTCTATTAAAAAAGCAAATAGTTAAACGGCAAAGGGTAACTAAATAATTACCAAATTTGTTTAAATTTTAAAAAAATAATATAAAATATTCAAATTATTGCCTATTTTGTTTTACAAATTTCTCTTGTTTTGCTAAAATAAATTTACTAGCGAGGTGCAAAGTGGGCGTAAAACTTACAGGCGGATTGTATCTGCCAAAAAATAAAAAGATAACCAGCCTTAATGAGATTAAGCAAATTGCAGACCCTCAATTTTTTAGTGTTCCCATAACTTGTACTAATGGTCTGCCTGCCGAGCCAGTTGTAGAACCTGGCGATTGTGTTAAAGAGGGTACTCTTATAGCTAAGCCAACAACCAACAGAGGGGCCTTTGTGTATAGCCCATGCAGCGGCAAGGTTGCTAGCATTATACAAAAGTTTACCCCCGGCGGGCATAGATGCAAACATATTGTAATTATTCCAGACGGGCAAAATGCCAAAAAACTGCTTCCAACAATGTCTTCTTATTCGGCAAAAGAATTGCTAAAAAGGCTTGCGGTAAGCGGAATTGTAGATGCAAACTTTGGCGGTTCGCCAACCTATTTAAGATATACACTTAGTGCAATAGAAAAACAATATGCCCTTTATGTGGTCCTTGGCAGCACCGACCCATATCTTTTAGCAAACGAGGCACTTGCAAACTGCAATCTGCCGCAAGTTGTGCGCGGAGCCAAATACTTTGCCAAAATTTTGGATAGTAAAAGCATAGTGTTTATAACCACCTATAGGCAAGCAAAACTGCGCAAAACTATTAAAAAATGGATAAAAGAAAACGACCCAGAGTTAAAATATTCTTTTAAAGAGATATCTAATGCTTATCCGGCAGACAATTACAACTTGCTAATAAGCAAATTTATGCCGCGCAAAAACATTTTCTTTGAAGATAAGAGTAAAAAAGTTTTTGTAGAAGATGCCATTACTTGTTATAGTTTTTGTAACGCTGTAGAAAACAATATACCATGCTACTACAGAACAATTACCATTTGTGGCAACAACATAGATAAAAATGGCATTTATGTTGTCAAAAACGGCACAACTTTTGAGCATATTTTAAAAGAAGTTGGAGCCAAAGAGCCAGACAAAGATATAAAGATGATAAATGGCGGGCTAATGACTGGCCTTGCGCAGTACTCCGACCAAGTATCAGTTAATCCCGAAACAATGAGTATAGTTTTTTCGGAAGCTTTGGCAGATGTCAACGAGCATCCGTGCATAAATTGTGGCAAATGTGTTAGGGTTTGCCCAGTAAACATTTTGCCAAATGTGTTAGACGAACTGTGCGTGGACGGCAAGCGATATGATGCCAAGCGCCTAGGTGTAAAAAAATGCATAGGCTGCGGATGCTGCAGCTATGTGTGCCCGTCCAAAAGGTGTCTTGCGCAAAGAATACACCTTGTTAAAACAGAAGTAGAGGAGGGCAAGTATTAATATGAGTTATATAGTAACCCCTGCTCCACATAAACTATCTAAATTTACCACTCAAGATTGGCTATTTTACCAAACATTGGGGCTTGTAATGTGCGTCATTTTTGGTATAATTAGCTATCAGTTAAACGCTTTTATTGTGCTGGTGTGCTGCCTAGGCGCTTGCGCTGTTACCGAAATAGTTTGCAGCCTTATAAAAAATAAAAAGTTTATAATAACAGATTATTCTTTTTTAGTTACTGGGCTAGTGCTAACCGCAATTATGCCGGCAAATGCCAGCTGGTATTACTGCATTATTGCGGGAGTTATTGCAATTGCCAGCAAATATCTATTTGGCGGGCTAGGCAACAATATGTTCAACCCCGCCGCCCTTGGCAGAGCAACCCTTGGCTGCTGCGTGGCAGAGTTGTCTAGTTTTGCCCTAGAGGGGCAAACTGCTCTTCAACTGCTTACTAGCGGAGATAAATCTAGTTTGTCTTTGGCAAATCTGTTTTTAGGAAAAATTGACGGCGCCCTTGGTACCACATGCATAGTTTTACTACTTATAATTGGCGCAATATATCTAATTTTTGGCTTAATTAGGTGGGAAAACGTGCTATTTGCATTGGCAGGATTTGCACTGTATATTGGCATTGCAATAGGCGGTGGGGATATTTTGCCATACATGCTAAGCGGCAGTTTTGTTTTTGTGCTTGTGTTTATGCTGTCCGACCCTGTTACCTCGCCATATAATCAAGTGTCAAGGTGCATTTATGCAATACTCTTTGGCGTAATTTCTGGCGTATTTTTAAGCAAAAATATTATGGGGGAAAGCGGGGTATTTTTGGCACTACTGCTTGTAAACTTTATAGCTCCAGTTTTAGACAGAATAATGTCACTTTTTCATAGAGGAGGGCTAAAGCATGATTAGAGAGCAATCTAGATTTGCAATAAATCCACTTTATGTGGTTGCCATTGCAATGTGCAGCATCTGCGCCTATTGCACAAGTTTGCAGACGGGGCTAGTTCTTGCCGCTGTAGTAGTGCTGTCTAGCCTACTTTGTGTAAACATTATAAGTTTTACCGAGCGTATAGCCGATAAAAATTTGCGCGCCTTTTTGGTGGCAATGCTTGTGGCGGGAATAGTTGTTGTTTGCGCCTATGTTTTTGACATAATTGGCGGAGAAGCCTTGCAAAATGCAAAACCCGGGCTAAATTTTGCATTAATTGCTGTAATTTGCCTTAGCATAGTGCCAACATATTTTGAAACGCGCCTTACAACCAAAGATTATTTTGCTAATATGTTCTTTAGTGTTGTAATGTTTTTTATATTAACAGCCATTTATTCTGCAATAATAGAATTTTTGGGCTACGGAACTTTATGGGGCTACAATATTATTCCTTCGTTTACTGGCTTTACTTTTGCCAATCAGTTGTTTTTTCAATTGTTTTTAGTGGCATGTCTGATACTAATATCCAACTGGATTTACCAAGCTGTAGAAGACCGCCAAATGAATTTCGACTTACTTGTAGAACGCTACAAAGTTCAAATATTGCAGTCTTTAAAAAAGCAGCAAAAGGAGGCCGAACATGATTAATTGGGCATTGGTGTTTACCTTGGTTGTAACTAGCAATGTGCTGCTTACAAATGGGTTTGGAGCAATATCACTTCAGCGCAGCAAAAATAATCAGCGTTTTACATTACTTAACTGTTTGTTTATGACGCTGTCTATGGTTGCAATTGTCTGCATTTACGGGCTTATTTATGTAAAACTACTAGACCCATACAATGTAGAAAATCTTGGCATTATTATAATTGTTGCACTATGCGGTGCGTTTGGCTTTGCTAGTTTGTACTTTACAAAACTAATCAGCAAGGAACTATACTATTATTACGATAGCACCTATAGTTTTGTTATAAATTTAGCAACTAGCGTAGGCGTGGTGCTGTGTGTAGATTTTACAGACGGCTATCTAGAAGGCATTAGTTATAGCTTATTTATAGTTATCGGCTATATTATAGTCAGCCTACTATTTTCGCTTACTTACGACAGACTTGCAAGCAAAAAAATTTCGCGCAATGTCCGCCCAGTTCCTATAACAATTTTAACAATTGCAGTGCTTGCCATGGTTATATACGCCATAACTACAAGCCTATAAAACAAAGGGGAAGATATGTTACAAACCATTTTAATTTCGCTGGCCGTTTTGGTGGGAGCAATACTAATAGTGCTTTTAATAAGTTTTTTGGTTAGCCGCACCAAACGCATGGATAGCAAAGAAAAATTTATAGATTCTCTCTTGCCGGGGTTAGATTGCGGCAAGTGTGGCAAGCCGTCTTGCCAAGCTTTGGCAAAAGAGGTTGCTGCCGAAACTGCAGACATAGCCAGCTGTCCTTTTATTAGTGCAAACAACCTAAACAAAGCAAAAATGAGCATAAAAAAAGGCTATTACAACAATAACAACCTAGTTGCGTGCGTCCTATGTAAAGGCGGAAAGGACTGCAAAAACAAATTCAATTACACTGGGCTGGACTATTGTTGGAGCAAAGAAAGTTTGCATAGCGGCAATAAGGCGTGCGAGGTTGGCTGCCTTGGCTGCGGCGATTGTGTCAAAGTGTGCAGATACCATGCAATTTCTATAAACTCAAAAGGCACTGCCGAGGTTGACCGCACCAAATGCACCGGCTGCGGCGCTTGCACCTATGTTTGCCCAAACAACCTAATTGTAAGGTTGCCGGTAAATCAAAGTGTTTGTTGCTTGTGCCAAAACAATATAGACAAATCTGAAATTGGCAAACTATGCAAAGTTGGCTGCATTAGCTGCGGCGCTTGCGCCAAAGTCTGCCCAACTAGGGCAATATCCATGGTAGACGGGCTTCCAAGTGTAGATACCCAAAAATGCATTCATTGCAATAGGTGTGTGGGGGTGTGTCCTAATAGTTGCATATCGCGCCTTTAAATGGCTATCTTTT
>CAYTHL010000005.1:12513-17806 GCA_964437615.1 uncultured Lachnospiraceae bacterium
TGCGAATTGCTGCGTTGCTGGGCAAGTTGCAACTAGTCATTTAGGTAAAACTAAACTCCTAGCCGCAAACTTACCTCAGCGTCTTGCACTTCATCAAAAATCTAGCCATTTACTGTGGAATTGTGTATCTTTTTGCGAATTGCTGCGTTGCTGGGCAAGTTGCAACTAGTCATTTAGGTAAAACTAAATTTTTATCCACAAACTTACCTCAGCGCCCAAATGCTTTTAATTTGCGGATAGTACGCTCGCTGCATCGTCTGCGGCGGCTCATTTAGGCAAAACTAAACTCGCCGCCGACAGCCGCCACAGCTTACTTCTCTCCATCAAATTACAAGCATTTGGATTATATGTAAATTTTATGGGTTCTTCATACATTGAGAGAAAAATTATCAAATTACAAGCATTTGGATTGTGGCGTTATGTGGCAAGTTGCAAATAAATTTTGCGCCAATTTAAGTTTTCAATCATAGTGATTAGGGCTTACAAATAATTATGAGTATTTAAAAACACTATCTGCAATAGATAGTGTTTTTAAAATTAGTTAGATATTTTGTTGTTGGCTGAAATTTGGTATTCTTGCTTAGGGGTGGCGGAAAGGTGGACAGGCCTCATTGGCACATTAAGTTTGCTTGCCACCGTTTTAATTATCGTTGGTATTACTCCTGCCTCTGCCATACTAATAGAACCATGCGGGCAGACCAATACATGGTCAAGAACCTCTATATCGTTTAGCAGACAACTACAAATTATGCTGTGGGTTAGGTGCAAGTCTTCGTCAGAAAAGTTTAGGTTTCCGCTTGGGTGATTATGTGCAATTAAAATCTTGCTGGCGCCGTGTTTAAAGGCAAACTTGGTAATTTCTCTTATGTCTACATGAACTTTGTTGTTGCTGCCGTTTGTAAATTGGGTGTCATTAATTATTTTGTTGGTGTCGTCTAGACAAATCACCATAAAGTTTTCTACATCTAAGCCTCTAAGTTTGTGATAGCAATATTCCTTAGCCATAAAGGTGTTAGAAAGTCTGTTTTCGCCAGCCGAAAAGCTGTCGCTAAAATACATAAACTCTTTGCAAGTTTTAATAAGCAGCGCCGTATGTTTACCAACCCCGGGAATTTTTAATAGGTCGTAATAATCTGCCGCAAAAACCTTGCCAATAGATCCAAATTCGTCTAAAAGAGCGTGTGCCAGCGGATTGGTATCCTTTTGCGGAATTGCAAAAAATAACAAAAACTCTAATTTTTGAACATCGCTAAAGCCTTGAAATCCGCCATTTAAAAAGGTATTTTTCATTCGGTTTCTATGGTTTTGATGAATTTGAGAGCTTGTATTTGCCATACTGGCATTTTACAACATAATTTGCGCAATTGGCAATTAATTAAACAAGTTTTCTGCAATATTTATTTTTGCTCGTAAAAAATAGTTATGATTATATAAAAATTTTTGACAAAATTTATATATTGTTTGACAAACTGGTATTGTAGCACCTATAATTAGCCATGTTATGCAAAAATCAGTTTAAAAAGTTAACTTTTTTGCGTGCTTTTAATATATTGTATAATGATAAAATACACAAACAGGAGGCAAAATGTTTAAAATATTTAAGTATTTTAAGTGGTACGATTGGATAGGAACTCTGTTTATATTTGGGCTAACCATTGCGCAGGTTTTGTGTGAGCTAGAGCTGCCAGAGTATATGGCAAAAATAGTAGAGTATATAGTAAATGGGTCTATGGGGCTAAATTCTTTGGAAGTATCAGAGGCGTGGAGATTGGGGCTTCAGATGTTAGGGTTTGTTGCAATAGCTGCCGCAATATCTATAATAACAGGCTACCTTGCCAGCAAAATAGCAGCAGGTCTTGCCAAGCGTTTACGCAAATGTGTTTTCGAAAAAGTTGGCACATTTAGCATGGCAGAAATCAATAAGTTTTCAACTGCCAGCCTAATAACTCGCAGCACCAATGATGTCACTCAAGTTCAGCAGGTTATAACCATGGCATTAAAATTATTTATGTTTGCTCCAGTAATGGCTATAGCGGCACTAATAAAAATAATTAATCTAAACGTCACCTTAACGTGGACAACATTTGCATTTATTGCAATAATGTTTATATTTTT
Organism: uncultured Lachnospiraceae bacterium; assembly: GCA_964437615.1. Lineage (GTDB taxonomy): Bacteria > Bacillota > Clostridia > Christensenellales > UBA1242 > RGIG4790. The sequence goes on from CAYTHL010000005.1 coordinate 14,629, forward strand.
AGGCTGTCTAATGCTGCTTATATTTAAAAAGTTTGGGCTGCTTCAAAAACAGACAGACGACCTTAATAGTGTTGCAAGAGAAAACCTAACGGGTTTAAAAGTTGTTCGTGCAAACAATGCCGAACAACTTCAGGAAGAGAAGTTTAACAAGGCAAACAACTCGCTTACTAACACCAACCTAAGTGTAAATAAAGTAACAGGGTTTATGATGCCCGGCTTGACGCTAATTATGAGTTGCTTGCAACTTGCAATTTATTGGATTGGCGCACTTATAATAAAGGATAGTTCGGCTGCACTTACATATTCTGGCGTTACCGAGTTTGCCCAATATGCCATTCAAGTTCTCATGAGCTTTATGTTTGTAAGTACGCTGTTTATAATCATTCCACGCGGTAGCGTATCTGCTAAGCGTATTTGTGAGGTTCTAGACACCAATCCGTCAATTGTAAACGGCACCCTTATTCCAGACACCGATGTAGTTGGCGTGGTAGAGTTCAAAAATGTCTTCTTTAAATATCCCGGTGCCGAAGAATATGTGCTAGAAGATGTAAGTTTTACAGCGCAAAGGGGTCAGACGGTGGCCTTTATAGGCTCCACGGGCAGCGGCAAATCTACGCTAATTAACCTAGTTACAAGGTTTTATGACGCCACCGAAGGTGAAATTTTGCTAGACGGCGTAAATGTAAAAGACTACAAATTTAAAGCCTTAAACGATAAAATTGGCTACATACCGCAAAAAAGCATACTTTTTTCTGGCACCATCGCCGAAAATTTGAGGTATGGCAAGCCAGAGGCGACCGACGAGGAGATAGCTAAGGCGCTAAAAGTGGCGCAAGCCGACGATTTTGTAGACTCACTTAAAGGCAAAGTAGACTTTTATGTTGCTCAAGGTGGCAAAAACTTATCTGGCGGGCAGCAGCAAAGGTTATCCATAGCCCGCGCTCTTATCAAAAACCCCGAAGTTCTAATATTTGACGACAGTTTTTCGGCGCTAGACTACAAAACAGATCGTGCGCTGCGTCAAAGTTTGGCGCAAGATTATAGTGGCACAACCAAGCTAATTGTTGCACAAAGAATAGGCACCATTTTAGATGCCGACCAAATTATAGTCCTAGACGAAGGCAAGGTTGTGGGCAAAGGCACGCACAAAGAACTAATGAAATCTTGCAAAGTTTACCAAGAAATAGCATATAGCCAACTAAGCAAGGAGGAACTAGAAAATGAGTAATAAAAAATCTTCTTTGCAACAAACTGATAAAACAACTATTTTAGAAAAACAAAACAACACAAAGCCAAATAGGTCAAAAACAAAGTTTCACGGCCCAGGCGGCGGTCCAGGCGGCGGAGTTTTTGAAAAACCTAAAAATTTTAAAGGCACTTTTGCCAAACTTATAAAATATCTTAAGCCTTATTTATTAGCGTTGCTAATAGCTATAATTTTAGCGGGTGTTGGCACCTTTTTAAATATCTATGCCACAAACAAACTTACCGACCTAACAACATTAATATCTACAGGCAACTATACCACAGATAAACTACTTACAACATGTTTAATAATTTTAGCAATTGGGTTTGGCGGATTTCTTCTAACAGGCATACAAAACTGGATAATGGCGGTTATAAACGCCAAACTTTGCAAGCAAATGCGTCAGCAGATAAGCCATAAAACCAATAAATTGCCGCTAAGCTATTTTGACAAAAATACCTATGGCGACATCTTAAGCCGCATTACAAACGATGTAGACACAATATCTTTTAACCTTAACAATAGTTTTACAACAATAATAACTAGTGTAGTTACCATAATTAGCGTGCCAATCTTTATGTTTACCATAAGCTGGGAGCTAACTTTAATTTCGCTTGCGACCATTCCTGTGACTATTTGTTTAATCTTGCTTGTGGTAAAATTTTCGCAAAAGTACTTTGTTGCTCAGCAAAATAGCCTAGGCAAAGTAAATGGGCAGATAGAAGAGGTCTATTCATCGCAGCTTGTAGTAAAGGTCTTTAATGGTCAAAAGCGCGAAAACCAAAAGTTTGACGCCACCAACAAAGTGCTATATGTTAGCGGCTACAAAAGCCAATTTATTTCTGGTTTAATGCAGCCTATCATGAGTGGTATTACAAACCTATCCTATGTATTTTGCTGCGTTGTAGGCGCTATTTTAATAATTAACGGAACATATGATGCCCTTGTATTTATAGGTCAACTTCCAATATTTTTAATGTACATAAGGCGCTTTAACAACCCGCTGCAGCAGTTAAGCACTATTTCTAGCAACTTGCAAAGCACGGTTGCCGCTGCCGAGCGCGTCTTTGAATACCTAGACGAGCCAGAGCAGCCAGACGAGAGCGAAAAAACCGCCACAGTAAAAAATCTTGTTGGAAGGGTAGAGTTTAACCATGTTAAATTTGGGTACAATAAAGATAAAACTATAATAAAAGACTTGTCGCTTGTTGCCGAGCCGGGGCAGAAAATTGCAATAGTTGGCGCAACGGGCGCCGGCAAAACCACCATTGTAAATTTGCTTATGCGCTTTTACGATATAGACAGCGGCAGCATAACAATTGACGGCGTAGATACCATGGATATGAAACGTGAAGACGTGCGCAAAATGTTTGCCATGGTGCTGCAAGATACATGGCTTTTTGACGGCACAATTCGAGAAAACTTAAAGTACGGCAAGCCAGACGCTTCCGAAGAAGATGTAATAAATGCATGCAAGGCCAGCAACATTTGGCACTACATTCGCACCTTGCCGGGCGGGCTAGACCACCAGCTATCCGAAAAATCTAGCTTATCTGCGGGGCAAAAGCAGCTATTTACAATAGCCCGCGCCATGGTTCAAAACGCCCCAATGCTTATTCTAGACGAGGCAACCAGTAGTGTAGACACTCGCACCGAAGAAATTATTGGCGATGCCATGGATAAACTTATGCAAGGCAGAACTAGCTTTGTAATTGCACACCGCCTTTCAACTATCAAAAACGCCGACCTCATTCTTCTATTAAAGGACGGCGACGTAATAGAGCAGGGTACTCACGAACAGCTAATGGCAATAGATGGTGGGGAGTATGCTGCCCTATACAACAGCCAATTCAGTCAAAATGCGTGATGACGGCGCATAGCTGCGTCGCAAAGTCATTGCCAGCAGTCATTTACGTTTTAGTAAACTTCTGC